>JBHIBR010000023.1:0-11557 GCA_046759145.1 Nitrospinota bacterium
GCAGCCTTCTCGGCCGTCGCGCGGGCCGGTGTCGCGGGAGCGGAGGGCTGGGGGCGGGCGGCTGCCCTGCGAGCGGGAGCGCTCGAGGAAGAGAAGGGGCGATGGAAAGAGGCCCTCGCCTTCTACCGGCTGGCCGCGACGGGGGAGGGCCCCGGGACGGAAAGAGAGAGAGCCCGCGAGCGGGTCCGCCGGATCGAGGCCTACCTGAAGGCGCTGGAGAAGACCCGCCCGAAGGACGACGGGAAGCCATGAAGAAGGACAGGCCGAGAGGTGGTCGCATGCGGGGGGCGCTCTGCCTCGGGCTGGTGGCGGTCTGGTTCAACTGGGTGGCGGAGCGCCCGCAGGCTGCGGAGAAACTGGGCATCCCCCTCCCGGAGGTGGTCATCCTGGGTAAGGACGAGGCAAAACTCCTGACCCGGCGGGCCGCCGTCTCACCTCCGGAGAAGCTCCCCCTCGATCCCCTCCCGCTCCCTTCGCTCTCCCGGCCGAAACTGCCCCTCCCGCCGGTGAGGGTCCCCCGGGCCGCGCCTCCACGACCGCGCATCCCGGAGCGGTTTTTCAATCCCGTTCTGAGCCGCGTGGCCCGCTTGAGGAGGGACCCCACCTCGCTCTTTTTCACCGCCCACGCCCTGGAGCGGGAGGGAAATCGAGAGGGGGCCGTCGCCGCTTTGCGGCAGCTTCGCCGCCTCCACCCCGCTCACCCGCTGAGCCGGGAGTCCCTCTTTTGGGAGGGGGAGTGGCGCCTGCGCCAGGGAGAGGTGGGAGATGCCAGGGCGCTCTGGGAGGAGCTGGCGCGAGGGCCCAAGTGGGCGGCTCGGCGAGAGGAGGCACTCTATGCCCTCGGCTGGCTCGCCCACCGGGAGGGGCGCTATGCGGAGGCGCACCGCTTCCTCCTCGATCACCGCCGCGATTACCCGGAGAGCGCCCGTCGGAGTGAGGCACCCTTCCTGGCGGCACACGCCGCATTTGCAGGCGGCAAGCTGGAAGAGGCCTCCCGCCTCTTCGCCGCGTTCCTGCGAGAAGCGCCGGGGAGCTCCTACGCCGGGCAGGCCTCCGTGCTGTGGGCGGAGGGTCGCTTTCGTGCGAAAGGCTGCCGGGGAACTTTGAGTCTCTACGACGACGCCCTGAAGCGGCTCCCCCGGGGGGAGCCCACGGCAGCAGGCTGGAGGCAGGCGGCCCTCTTCGGCAAAGGGTGGTGCCTCCTCCAAGGGGGGAAGACCAAGGGCGCGGCGGAGGCTTTCCGGGAGGGACTCCGGGAGACTCCCCGCGGAAGCCGGGAGGAGGCCCTGCGCCTGGGGCTTCTGCTGGCCCTCGCGCGGGAGGGTGACCATCCTCGTTTCGGCAAAGAGCTCGCCCGCTTCCGGAGCCGTCACCCCCGCAGCCCCAGGCTGGCCCATCTCGACTTCCTCCTCGGTTGGCTCTCCTTGCGGGCGGGGCTGGTTGATGTCGCCGCCCGTTCCCTCGAGGAGTTCCTGGACCGCCATCCCCTCGAGGGCCCTCACGCCCAGGCCCGTTTCCTGCTGGGCCTCATGCGCTATCAGCAGGGGAACTACGGCTGGGCAGTGGTCCACTTCCGCCGGGCTGCAGCCGAGGGGGCTCCCCCGGCACTGGCCTCTCGCGCCCTCCTCAACAGCGCCTTTGCGCGGCTTCGGCTGGGGGACCTCCCACACGGGGAGGAGGCCCTCGCGGGCCTCCTGGGGCGCTTCGCCGACCTGCCTGCGTCCCAGCAGGCCCGCCTCTGGCAGGGAGAGGTTGCCTTCCAGCAGGGGAGGCTCGAGGAGGCCCTCCGCGCCTTCGGCGCGGTCCAGCCCGGAAGCCCAGCCCACCCCTCCAGCCTCTACGGGCAGGGGTGGGTCTACTACCGGAAGGAGGATTGGGAGGAGGCCGCTCGCCTCTTCGGGCGTCTGGCCCAAAGGTATCCCCGCTCGGACCTCCTCCCGGAGGCCCTTGCCCGCCTCGCCGAGGCGCGGTTCAACCTCAAGCGCTACGACGAATCCCTTCGCGCCCTCGATGCCATCATCGCCCGCCTGCCCGGGACCGAGGAGGCGGCGCGCGCCCTTTTTCGGCGGGGGAAGGTGCTCTACAAGCAGGGGCGCTTCGCCGAGGCCCGCAAGGCGTTCCAGGCCTTCCTCGATGGTCGCCCGCAGGAGCCCGCCGCGGCGGAGGCCCTCTACTGGCGGGCGATGGTCCACTTCCGGCAGGAGCGATACGCGGAGGCGCGCAAGGAGTTCCACGCACTCATCGAGGCATATCCAAACTCTCCCTTCGCCGTCGAGGCCTACCTCCGCATCGGGGACGCATTTTACAACCAGGGCCAGTTCTTGCCGGCCGACCGGGCCTACCGCCTGGTCCTGGCCCGCTTCCCCCGGCATCCCCGGACGCGGGACGCCCTCTACGGCGTCATCCTGGCGGGCCTCCAACGGGGCGAGTACGCGGAGTTCGTGACCGAGGCCCGCCGGTTCATCGAAAGCCACCCCCGGAACCCCCTGACCGTCACCCTGGCGTTCCAGCTGGGGGAGCACTTCTTCACCCGGCGTTCCCTCGCCGAGGCGGAGGAAGCCTACCAGCGGGTGGTTCTCCTCTACCCCGACAGCGGGTACGCCGACGATGCCCTGCTCCGTCTGGCAGAGGTGCACCGGAAGCAGGGGCGCATGGCCCGAGCTGGGGAGGCCCTGGACCAGCTGTTGCAGCGCTACCCGAAGAGCCCCCTCGCCCCCGACGCCCGTTTCCGGCGGGGGGAGCTCCTGGCCCGCGCCGGACAGTGTGAGAAGGCCCTAGGGGTCTTGGAGGAGTTCCTCCGTCGCCACCCGAAGCACGACTACGCCCCCGCGGTCCACTTTCAGGCGGGGCGATGTGCCGAGAGGGTGGGGAAGGTGGCCAAGGCCATCGCCCACCTCCAGAAACCCGTGGCTGCAGAAGGTGTGGGCGCGCTGGGAGATAAGGCTGCCCTCTATCTCGGCCGCCTGCTCTTACGCCAGGGGGAGGTCTCGCAGGCAGAGGCGCCGCTGCGGCGCGCCGCCCAGTTGCGGGAGCCGGCCCTGGCGTCGGAGGCGCGTTTCCTGCTGGGAGAGGCGCTCCAGCTCGTCGGCCGGGATGAGGACGCCGCGGTGGAGTACCTGAAGCTCACCTACCTGTATCCGGACCAGGAACTCTGGGTGGGGCGGGCGCTCTTGCGGACGGGGGAGATTTACGCGAAACTTGGGCGAAGAAATGAGGCGGTGCGCATCTTCCGCAAGCTGGCGAAGGTGACGCGGGACCCCCATCTCCGGGAGCGGGCGCGGGCGCGGGCGGCGGCCCTGACGAAGGTTCGCGGTGGGGGCCCCCCGCGGGGAGGGAGGCCGTGATCGACTTTGTCGCCAAGGGCGGCGTGCTCATGCTCCCCATCCTCTTCTGCTCCGTCCTGGCGCTGGCCATCATCCTGGAGCGGTTCATGAGCCTTCGGCGCAGCCGGATCATGCGGTTGGATGTCCTGCGGCGGGTGGAGGAGCTTTTGCGCGAGAAGCGCGTGGGGGAGGCGAGCACCCTCTGCCGGCGGAACTCCTCCTCCATGACCCGGCTCCTCCAGGCGGCCATCCTGAATCACGAGAGGACGAAGGAGGAGATCAAGGAGATCGTCGAAGACACAGGGAGGCACGAGATCCCCACCCTCGAGCGCTACCTGAACATCCTGGGCACCATCGCGGCCATCTCGCCTCTGCTCGGACTGCTGGGGACGGTGACGGGCATGATCCGGGTCTTCAACGTGATCTCCGTCAAGGGGGTGGGCCACCCGAGTCAACTGGCGGGGGGGATCGGAGAGGCCCTCATCACCACGGCGACGGGCCTGGTGGTCGCCATCCCGGCGCTTGTCTTCTACAATTACTTCGCCAACAAGGCCGACACCTTGATCTTGGAGATGGAGAAGTACTCTTTCCGTATGGTCGAGATCCTGAAACACTGAGGCGGCATCCGTGGAGTTCCGTCGCCACCGCAGGACCATCCCCCAGATCAACCTCACGCCGCTCATCGACGTGGTGCTCCTCCTCCTGGTGTTCTTCATGCTCTCCACCACCTTCGTCTTCCAGCCCGGCATCCGTGTGAACCTGCCGCGAGCGGTCACCGCGGAGCAGGCGCCCAAGAGAGACCTGGTCCTCATCCTCGCCCGCGACGGACGAGTCTATCTGAATGACCGCCCGGTGCCTTTCCAGGAGCTCTGGGGTCGGCTGGTGAACGAGCTGAAGGTGCAGCCCGAGGGCTACCTCGTGATCCGGGCCGACAAGGAGGTCTCTCACGGCCGGGTGGTGGCGGTCATGGATATCGCCAAGCAGGCGGGGGCCCAGCGCTTGGCCATCGCCACCCAGCCGGCCCGGAAGGTGGTGGGGCGACGATGAGCCATTGGAGACTGCCGGCAACCTTCTCCCTCTCCCTCCTCCTTCACGGGTTTGTGCTCTACTACGGGCCTGGGCCGCAATTCGCGACCATACCGCCACCGGCACCCGACGAGCCGCACCCCGTTGAGCTGATCCGGCGGGCCATCCCGATGCCCCCACCTCCCGAGCCGAAGCCGCCCCCTGCGCCCCGTCGCGCTCCCGAGCCTCCCCCTCCACCCTCACCGCCCAAGCCCATCGACCTGGCGTTCCTGAAGAAGAGCCTGAAGGACCGGAGGTTCGTGCTCCGGCCGCCGGCCGTTCGGCCGCGGACTGTGCTGCCGAAGCTAACCAAGATCCCGCAGGCGCCACCGCTGCCTGCGGCTGAGGAGGCGCTCCTATCCCTGCCGAAGGACGCGGCTCAGAAGAAGGAGGATCGACTGCTCCGGGCGGCTCCCGGGGAAGCTAGGGTGGGCGTGCCGAGCCTCGCCTCGGACGGGTCTCTCCCCCTTCCCTCGGAGGTGTTCTCCCTGGGGAGCGAGACCACCCGGCGGCTCCTGGAGAGGGAGCTCGAGGAGGCCCTGCGCGCCTACCGGGAGAGGAGGCGGGGAGAGAAACGCGTCCGCGGCCCTGCGGCGGCCCGGCGGGTGCAGTTCCGGCCGAAGCCCCCGCGCGTGCGGGGCATCGAGTCCTCCATCGAGATCGAGCTGAAGTTCTGGGTGCTCCCTGACGGGACGGTGGGCCGCGTGGTCCCGGTGAAGAAGGGCGACGCGCGTCTGGAGGCGGCGGCCATCAGCCACCTGAAGCGGTGGCGCTTCAGCCCCTTGCCGGCCGACGCCGCCCAGGTGGAGCAATGGGGGACGGTGGCCTTCAAGTTCCGCCTCCGATGAGCCGGGCGCCGGCCTGAAGGACTGCGTCGAAACCCGGGGGTTCGAGCAGGCTCTCAGCTCCTCGTGATGGCCCGGTCCGTCTGAGGGGCCGGCTGTCCTCCTCCCCGCAGGCTCGAGGCTCATCCCCCCGCCACGGGGGGGAAGATGCTCACCACCTGTCCCTCTTCAAGGGGGACCTCGGGCCTGCAGTGGCGGCCGTTTAGAAGCACGATGTGCTCCCCGGAGGGGGGGATGCGGAGAGAAGCCAACAGATCCCCTACCGTCGCACCCGCCGGGAGCTCCACCTCGGCACTCCCGTCCCGCGCCCCGGGGGGCTGGTAGCGCTCCAGCTCGACAAAGAGCTTCACCTGGACCTTCACCGCTCCTCCCCCCCCAGCCGTCGGGCCGCCACCAGGGCGGCCTCGTAGACCTCCTTGAGGGGCACCCCCTTGGCGGCCGCGATGCGTCGGCAGTCCTCATATTCCGGGGCCCTGCCGCAGAGAGAACCCTCAAGCCGCGCCACCTTCACGCGGACCGGGCCGTAGGGGGTATCCACCGAGAGGGTCTCCCGCTCGGCCTTGACGCGCTCGGCTTCCCGCCAGCGCACCCCAAGGGTGGTGCTCTCCCGGAAGAGGAAGGAAGCGATGGCTTCCCGTCTCTGGGGCGGGCAGAGCACCGTCAGGAGCTGGCCGGGGCGGCCCTTCTTCATCACGACCGGCGCAGCGAAGACGTCGAGGGCCCCTCGCTCCAGGACACCCTCGAAGAGGTGCTGGAAGAACTGGGGGTTCATGTCGTCCAGGTTGGTCTCCAGGATGGCCACCGTTTCGGTCTCTGGCGTCCTCTCCTCCTCGCCCAGGAGCACTCGGAGCACGTTGGGGATGGGGAGATCCCAGCTCCCCGCCCCGTAGCCCACGCGCTCGAGCCGCATGGGGGGGCAGGGGCCGAAGGAGTCCGCAAGCTCGGTGAGGAGGAGGGCGCCCGTGGGCGTGAGGAGCTCCCGCTCGATGCCGCGGCTGTAGATGGGCGCCCCCCGCATGAGCTCCAGGGTAGCCGGGCCCGGGATGGGGAAGCTTCCGTGCGCGCTCTCCACCCAGCCCCGCCCCGTGTGGACGGGCGAGGCCAGGGCGCGGCCCGCCCCGAGGAGGCGAAAGGCCGCGAAGGCGCCGACCACGTCCACAATGGAGTCCACAGCGCCCACCTCGTGGAAGTGGATGCTCTCTACGGATACGCCGTGGATCCCCGCCTCCACCTCCCCCAGCCGCCGAAAAGCACGCGCAGCCCGCTCCTTGACCCAGGGGTCGAGGTCGCTCTCGCCGATGAGATGCAGGATCTCCCCCAGGTGGCGGCCGTGAGGGCCGCTGGCGTGCTCTTCCTGGTGGTCGGCTCCCGCCCCCCCGCCCTCGAGCACCACGTCCATCTTGGTGGCGCTGATCCCCCTCTTCACCACCCGACGGGCTTCCAGGCGGTAGCCTCGGAGGGGGAACTTCTCCAGCTCCCGGCGCAACTCCTCCGCCAGCAGCCCCAGGTCCACCAGGGCCCCCAGGATCATGTCCCCGCTCGCCCCGGCCAGGCAGTCGAAGTAGAGAGTCTTCACGGGAGGGGAGAGGCCCGGGCCGCCGCTAGCGGACACAGAGCTTGTTGATCATGTCCGCCTGGTAGGCGGCACCGAAGCCGTTGTCGATGTTCACCACCGAGACGCCGGAGGCGCAGCTGTTGAGCATGCCCAGCAGCGCGGCCAGGCCTCCGAAGCTGGCCCCGTAGCCCACGCTGGTGGGAACGGCGATGACGGGCTTGTCCACCATTCCCGCAACCACGCTCCCCAGCGCCCCGTCCATCCCCGCGACGGCCACCACCACGTTGGCCTCAAAAAGCGCCTGCTTTTGGCTGAGCAGTCGGTGGAGGCCCGCCACGCCCACGTCGTACATCCGGTTGACGCGGCTTCCGAAGGTCTCCGCCGTGACGGATGCCTCCTCCGCCACGGGCATGTCCGCTGTCCCCCCGCTCACCACGGCGATGTTGCCCACGCGGGCACGGCCCTGGGCTGGGTTCACCACAACGATGCGAGCCGGGGGATGCACCTCGCAGCTCGGAAAGGCGCTCTGGAGGGCGGCCGCCGCGGGGGGCTCGACCCGGGTGACGAGCACGTCCTCGTGATGCCCGGCCAGGTGCTCCACGATGGAGACCACCTGCTCGGGCGTCTTCCCCTGCGCGAAGACCACCTCGGGGTAGCCGCTGCGCAGGGGACGGTGGTTGTCCACCTTGGCGAAGCCCAGATCCTCAAAGGGGAGGGAGCGGAGCTGCGCGAGCGCCTCTTCCGTCGAGAGTTCCCCCCGGCGGACGCCCTCCAGCAGGTGGCGAAGGGCCGCGCGGTTCATGGCTCTCCCCGCCCCGGGGGGACCGCCTGGAGCACGGGGAGGACCTCGTTCATGCTCCCTGAGCGGACCCCCTCCAGGTCCAGAGTGACGTAGGTGAACCCGGCCTCTTTGATGCCCCGTACCAGGGGCGCCAGGAGGTCTTCCGTGAATACGCGGCCCATCTCGTACCGGGGAAGCTCGATGCGGGCGATGGTGCCGTGATGGCGCACCCGGAGCTGGCGGAAGCCCAGGCCCCGCAGGAGTTCCTCCGCGCGCTCCACCTGGGCGAGCTTCTCGGGGGTGACCTTATCCCCGTAAGGGAAGCGCGAGGAGAGACAGGCCATGGCGGGCTTGTCCCATGTGGGGAGGCCGAAGCGGCGGGAGAGCTCCCGGATCTCTTCCTTGGTGAACTCCGCCTCCACGAGCGGGCTCCGCACCCCGTGCTGGCGCCCCGCCTGCATGCCGGGCCGGAAATCCCGGCGGTCGTCGGAGTTGGAGCCGTCCACGATCCAGGCCAGCCCCTCGGCCCTGGCCACCTCCTCCAGCTTCCCGTAGAGCTCATCCTTGCAGTAGAAGCACCGGTTGGGGGGATTGTTGCTGAAGCCCGGGACCTGGATCTCCTCCGACTCCACCACCCGGTGGCGAATCCCGATCTGGCGGGCGAGCGCTTTTGCTTCCTCGAGCTCGCGGCTCGCGTAGGTCACCGAGCGGCCCGTCACCGCCAGCGCGCGCTTGCCGAGGACGTCGTGGGCCACCTTTGAGAGCAGGGTGCTGTCCACCCCGGCGGAGAAGGCCACCAGCACGCTGCCCATCTCCCGCAGGATGGCCTCCAGCCTCTGACGCTTCTCCTCGAGGAGCACCATCTTCCCCCTCCCCATGGGCGAGCCCCATGGTAACCCTTTTTGGCGAGAGGCCTCAAGCGCAACCCCCTTGGGGCTTCGGGTCCGGGCGTGCTAAGATGAGGCGCCAAATCAGGTGAGAGGCCGCCCGGGAGGGAGGGGCGTGAGAAAGGCTGCCCTCGCGGGGGTGGTGGGCTTGGTCCTCCTCGCAGGCTGCGGGGAAGAGAAGCTGGACGCCGAGGCGACCGCCGCGAGGTTTGTGGGGTATTACTATGTCGCCATTGACCTTCCTTCTGCGCAGAAACTCACCGAGGGGCTCGCCCGCTCGGAGATTGAGCGCCAGATGCTCGCAGTGAAGCAGGCGGGGGCACCCATCGCCGGGGCCAAACCGAAGGTGGAGAGCCGGATCCTCGAGCGGCGGCAATCGGATGGCCGCGTGATGTTCCTCTTCGCCCTCACCATCCAGCCGGCGCAGGGGAGGCCCTTTGAGCGGCGGGCCCTCATCTCGGTGAGCCGAAGACCTGGGGGCTGGCGGGTCACCCACTTCCGGGAGTTCGACCTCCGGTAGGGGCCCGGCAGCCTTTCTTCCCTCTCTCCCGCCCGTTGGGTGACCGACCCGGTCGCCGAGCTATCCGCCCTGGGGAGCGATTATGGACTGGCCGTTGGTGTGGGAGTGGACGAGGGCCATCGTGGTCTTCGGCGTCTTACCCCTCGGGCTCGCTGCACTCGCCGTGGCCTTGTGGCGAGAGGGCCGACGCGGTGAGGAACGCCTCCAGCGGCGCGAGCGAGAGCTGGCGGTGGTCCGCGGGGGTTTCTTGCGTTTTTCGGGGGAGATGCTGGAGAGACACCTCCAGAGCTGGGAGGCGCTCCAGCGGGAGGGGTCCGAGGCGCTTGCGGCCGAAAGGGGCGAGGTGCTCCGCGAGCTCGACCGGAGGGTTGAGGATTTCCGCGAACGCCTCCGCGCGCTGGAAGGGGAGCTGGAGTTCCTCGCGACGCGGACCCGCAGCGCGGTGGAAAGACTCTGGGACGGAAGGGTGGAGCGGGCGCGGCGGCTGGCCCTCTCCGACCAGGCCGCGCTGCGGGACATCGCCCGCGGGCTGCTGACCGCGAGCGCAGAGAGCGGGACGGGCACACCGCCCGGTCCGCCGGGCCCCGGCGAGAAGCCGGAGAATGGGAGCCTTCAGGCCGGCTGAGCCCGGAGGAGGAATCGAGGGAGGCATTCTCGGGGGGAAGAGGGGGCGGCGCGAGCTCTCGGGAGGGCAGGATGGGAGAGAGGGTGAGAGCAGACGAGGAGTGGGCGCGCGGGCTGCTGCGCAAGGGGGTGGCCGAGCTCACCCCTTATAAGGGCGGGCAGTCCGCCGAGCAGGTGCGGGCCGCCTACGGGCTCGACCGTGTGGTCAAGCTCGCTTCCAACGAGAACCCCTTCGGACCCGCGCCCCGGGCGGTGGAGGCCATCCGGGCCGCCCTGGATGAGCTCCACCGCTATCCCGACGGCAACGCCAGCCGCCTGAAGGAGGCCCTGGCGCCGCGGCTCGGCTGCAGCCCCGAGGAGCTCTTCATCGGGAACGGGGGGGACGACGTCCTCTCCGTCCTGGCCCGGACCGTGGTGGATGTGGGCGATGAGTGCCTCATCCCCTCCCCCTCCTTCAGCCCCTATGAGGTGGTCACCCGGGTGATGGGCGGGGTGCCGGTTTTCAGCCCCTTGCGGGAGTTCCGGGTGGACCTGGAGGGCTACCGGAGGCGCCTCTCCCCCCGGACCAAGCTCATCTTCCTGTGCAACCCGAACAACCCGACGGGCACCATCGTGGGGGAGCCGGCCTTCGGCGCCTTCGTCCGGGAGGTGCCCTCTCGCTCGCTCCTCCTGGTGGATGAGGCTTACGGCGACTTCGCCGAGGACCCCTCCTTCCCCGACACCCTTTCTTATCTCGCCGAGGGCCGGGCGGTCTTCATCCTGCGGACCTTCTCGAAGATCTTCGGGCTCGCGGGCCTCCGGGTGGGGTTCGGCGTAGGCCCCGCGCCGCTGGTCCGCCACATGCACCGCACCAAGGAGCCCTTCAACGTGAACCTCCTGGCTCAGGCCGCGGCGCTGGCGGCCCTCGAGGATGAGGAGTACCGGCGGAGCGTGCGGGGCCGCGTGCTGGCCGGGCGCCGGCAGCTCTGTGCGGGTTTCGAGCGACTGGGGCTCGACTACGTCCCGAGCGAGGCCAACTTCATCTTCGTCCGCGTGGGCGCGGGCCGGAGGATGCAGGAGGCACTCCTCGCCCGCGGCGTGGTGGTGCGGCCGGGGACGGCATTCGGCCACCCGGAGCACGTGCGGGTGACGGTCGGGAGGGAAGAGGAAAACGAGCTCTTCCTCTCCGCCCTGGAGGCCGCCCTCTGAGGGGGGCTCCCGGCGGGGTCCCTCGCCGAAACCTCAACCCCCCGAAGCTCGCTCTTGCCAGTCCGCGAAGGAAGGGAAAGGCCTCAGCGGCGCACGGCGTCCTTGAGGGCCTTGCCTGCGTTGAACTTGGGTGTCCGGGATGCCTTGATCTTGATGGTCTCCCCGGTGCGCGGGTTCCGGCCCGTGCGGGCGGCCCTCCGGCCGACCGAGAAAGTGCCAAAGCCCACGAGGGTGACCTTCTCTCCCTTCTTGAGGGTGCGGGTAATGGCGCCCACGAAGGCGTTCACCGCCTTGTCCGCAGCGGCCTTGGTGAGACCCGCATCTTTGGCGATCCGGTTCACTAGGTCTGTTTTCTGCATGGTTCCTCCTCCCGCGCCATCGATTCTGCGCTCCGTGGCACCCCTTCAACCCGGACTGACCTAGGCTATCCGGGCAATTCTATAGCAAAGAGGAGGGAGTGCGGAAATTTTTTTGCGCACTCTCATCCTGAAGCCGGCGTCCCCGGCTCGATCCGAAAGCAAGCGTTGTTCGGAAGCACGGATGGGGCTAGACTCCCATGTTCGATGCCATCAAGGGCGATGTGGTCCGCACGGTGGCGAAGCTCTGCCCCGCCGCCGCGGTGACCACGGCACCCTGCCGGTGAAGAGTCCGGATGGGAGATGGGCTCACCTGCCCCACTACCTCTCGGAGGAGCGAAGAGAGGCGGGCGCCCCTGGAGTGGCCCGTGGAAGGAGGTCGCGTGTGAGCCCCTTTTTGACCATCGTGCTGG
>JBHIBR010000024.1:0-11277 GCA_046759145.1 Nitrospinota bacterium
AGGTTCCGGTCGAAGGTGGAGGGGGTGCCCCCCCGCTGGATGTGACCCAGCACCGTGACCCGGGTCTCGATGCCCGTCATCTGCTCGAGCTTCTCCCCGACTACGTTCCCGATCCCGCCCAGGCGGCGGGGCTCGCTCGGGTCGTCCACGCGGCGCTTCACCACCTGCTCGCCCCCCAGCTCCCGCGCCCCCTCGGCCACCACGAGGATGATGAAAGCCTTCCCCGCCCGCTGGCGCTCGGCCACCTTCTCGGCCACCCGCTCCACCCGGAAGGGGATCTCCGGGATGAGGATCACGTGCGCCCCCCCCGCCAGCCCCGAGAGGAGGGCGATCCACCCCGCGTTCCTCCCCATCACCTCCACCACCATCGCCCGGTGGTGGCTCTCGGCGGTGGTGCGGATGCGGTCGATGGCCTCGGTGGCGGTGCCCACGGCGGTGTCGAAGCCGAAGGTCACATCCGTGCAGTTGAGGTCGTTGTCGATGGTCTTGGGCACGGCGACCAGGGGGAGGCCCTTGCGCATGAGCTCGTAGGAGATGGCGATGGTGCCGTCCCCCCCGATGGCAACCAGGCCGTCGAAGCCCTTCCGGCGGAAGTTCGCCACCACCGTGTCCGAGAGGTCCACAGCCTTGCGCTCCCCCTCGATGACCAGGGAGTAGGCGAAGGGGTTGGCGCGGTTGGAGCTGCCCAGGATGGTCCCCCCCCGGAAGAGGAGCTCGTCCACGCCCTCCTCCAGGGCGTGGTAGCGGCCGTGAATGAGGCCGGCGAAGCCGTCCCGGATCCCCGTCACCCGCAGGCCGTGCTCGATGCGGCCCGCCCTCACCACCGCCCGGATGACCGCGTTGAGCCCGGGGCAGTCGCCCCCGCCCGTGAGCACGCCCAGATGGCGGACCTCCGAGGGCTTCATGGACCCTCCCCCTCCTCCACTCGCAGGAGGAACACCCCATAGCCCACCGACTCGCGGCCCCCCCCGTCGCGAAAGAGCTCGATCTCCTCCTCCCACTCATCGAGCATCCGCTGTAGGGCCTCATCCTCAGGGAAGCGCTGGCGGTCCTCCCACACCACGCGGGCCTGAGGGGCGTAGAAATCCTCCCACGTCTCCTCGGAGATGACCTGGGAGCGTACCACCCGCAGGCCCTTCCCCCCCAGGAAGTACAGGTAGTCCTCGTAGCGGCGCAGGTCGTCCCGCTCCGCCTCCTCGACCCAGAGGTTCTCCACCGCCTCGGGCAGCTCGCCCCGCAGGCGCAGGGCATCGCCCAGGAGCAAGTGGCCTCCCGGGCGCACTACCCGGCACAGCTCGGCGAGGGCCTCCCGGAGTTCAGCCTGGTGGTAGGGGCCGAGCGAGAGGGCCAGGTCGAAGAAGCCCTCGTCGAAGGGGAGGGCGCCCCCCTCCGCCTGGATGAAGTTCACCAGGTGCTCCTGGTCCCGGAACAGGGCGAGGCGGCGGGCCTCCTCGACGAAGGCCTCCGAGGGGTCCATTCCCGTGACGGTGCAGCCCAGGTGCTCGGCGAGCACGAGGCTCGCCCACCCCTTGCCGCAGGCCACCTCCAGCACCTCGCTCCGGCGCTGGAGGCCGCACTCCCGCGCCCACTCCACGAGCATCCCCTCGGGCATGGGGACCAGGAGGCGGTTGTACTTGTAGCGCTCGAGCTCGTCCATGGCCCGCGCCCGGCCGGACCCCCTCCTCAGAAAATGGGGTAGCCTATGAGGTCGGTCATCACGATGGCGGCCCCAAAGCCGAGGACCGCCAGCATGATCAGGGTGAGGAGGATCAGCAACCGGTTATAAACCACCCCCCTGTTCACCCCCTATCTCGGTCCTCACTTCTTCTTGCGTCGCGGCTCGAGGGCGCGGCTCTTCTCGATCCGCATGAAGATCTTCCCGTCCTTGAACACGCTCACTGTCCCCGTGGACTCGCTGATGGCGAAGGCGGTGGCGGCGCTCACCGAGGTGATGCCCGCGGCCGCCACATGGCGGGCCCCCAGGCCCTGGGGCAGGTCGTCCCCGCCGTAGGCGGCGTTCAGGTGGCGGCCGGCCGCCTCGAGGACGCCATCGCCCCGTATCACGAAGGCCCCGTCCAGGGAGGCGAACTCCTTGATGGTCTCCCAGAGGCTGCGGTCGAGGATGTTGCGCTCCCCCTCGGGATAGCCCCGGAAGGGGTTCATAACCATCGGGCGGGAGTACTGGAGCACCACCTCGTGGTCGCCCACCACGAAGAGGCCCCCCGTGGGCCGGCCCTCGCGGCCTTCGGCGGCCAGCTCGAGGGCGAGGCTCAGGACGGCCTCGAAGGTCTTCGGGTCCACCCCCTCCAGCACCCGGGGGGTCTCGGCCGTGCGGAGCATCTCCAGCTCCGCCTCCAGGTCGAACACCATCAGGGTGTCCAACCGGCGGGCCCCGGGCAACCCCGAGAGGCACACCAGCCTGTCCCCCCGCTCCACCAAGCCCTCGCTGAGGGCCATCACAATGCCCATCTTGATCTGGTCCACGCGGGAGAGGTCCAGCCCGGGCACCTTGAGGACGCACCGGCCCCCCTGCTCGAGGGCCCGCTTGCGCTCCTCGGAGCGGGTGGTGAAGAACCAGTTCACGTCGGCCGGGAGCTCCTCAGCCACCTCCAGGTCGCTCAGGCCGTCCGCGTTCAAGAAGACCGCCTTGGCCCCCAGCCGGCGGCACACCTCGACCGCCGCATCCAGGATGCTCTCGCTCAGCTCCTCCTTGGCGCTGCCGGGATCCGCCTTCCCGGAAGGGTCCGCCATGCCTAGTTCTCCCTCCCCGCCAGGGGGGCCTCACCCGAGCTCAATAACCACATAGTGGGTGTTTCCGCCCCTCTCCACCAGGAAGATCTGGCTCTTTTTGCCGCGCACCGCACTCTGGAACTCCTGCACGTTGCGCACCTGGCGCCGGTTCGCCTCGATGATGATGTCCCCGGGCCGAAGACCCGCCAGGGCGGCGGGGCTCCCCCGCTTCACCTCAGAGACAACCACCCCGTGTCGGGTCCTCGCGTTGAGCCGGCGTGCCATCTCCGGGTCCAGTCGCCGGACGGAGAGGCCGAGCTCTCCCTCCACTCCCCGGCGGGCCACCACCGTCGGCTCCTCGGGCAGCCTTCCCACCTTGAGGGTGAGGGTCTTCTCTTTTCCGTCGCGGATGACGACCACCTCCACCTCCTTCCCCAGGGGGAGGCTCGCCGCGAGGCGGGGGAGCTCGCGCATCTCCCGCACCTCTTTGCCGTCCACGCGGATGATGACATCCCCTCGGCGGATGCCCGCCTTGTCGGCGGGCCCGTCGGGGACCACGTCGGCCACCAGGGCGCCGCGTTTGCTCTTGAGGCCGAAGTGTTTCGCCATGGCCTCGGAGAGAGGCTGGACGGTCACCCCTAGAAAGCCCCGCGTCACGCGGCCCTTCTCGAGCTGGGGGATGAGGGCCCGGGCCATGTTGATGGGGATGGCGAAGCCGATCCCGATATTGGCGGGCCGCCCGCCCCGGGAGAAGATGGCGGTGTTGATGCCCACCACCTCGCCCCGGGTGTTGAAGAGGGGACCGCCGCTGTTGCCGGGGTTGATGGAGGCGTCGGTCTGGATGAAATCGTCATAGGGGCCCGCCCCGATGATGCGCCCCTTGGCGCTCACGATGCCCGCCGTCACGGTATGGCCGAGTCCAAAGGGATTCCCGATGGCCAGCACCCAATCGCCCACCTTCAGCTTGTCGGAATCGCCGAGGGTGGCGGCGTGGAGTTTCCCCTTGGGCTCCACCTTGATGAGGGCCAGGTCGGTCTTGGGGTCGCGGCCGATGACCTTGGCCCCGTACTGGGTCTTATCCGCAAGGATCACCTTGATCTCCGTCGCGCCCTGGACGACGTGGTTGTTGGTCAGGATGAAGCCGTCGCTGCTGATGATGAAGCCCGAACCGAGGCTCTGCCGGCGGAACTCCCGGGGCATCCCGAACTCCCGGGGGGGTCGGAAGGGGCCGAACGGCTCCATGAAACGCCGGAAGAACTCCTCGAAGGGGTCCATGGCCCGCCGGCGGACGATGGTAGTGGTGCTGATGTTGACCACGCTGGGTTTGAGCCGCTCCGCTAGCTCCGCGAACGATGGGACCGCGGGCACGGAGCCAGCCGAGGGCGCCCAAGCCCAGCTCCCCACCAAGAGTGCTACCAGGGCCACTGCCGCCGCCTTCGACCTTCTGCCGACCATGGAAACACCTCCCCTTCGAGCGCCCACCCTCCCGCCAGGCCGGAGAGCCGCGCGCCCCGTGAGCATCTCGTCCCCTCTAACCCTATCAGAAAACGCGCGCTCGGGGAACAGGGCCGCGCCGGGCGCGCCGATGGCGCGAAGGGGAAGCGGAGCCATGTTAGGGCTGAACCTAACGGGGGGGAAGGGAGGCCGATGGATGGACGCGCCACTCCTCCTTAGGCCGGTTGAAGTAGCCGAGGGCAACCCCGGGAAGCTCCCGCCGAAGCCCATCGACCCAGCGCCGGACCCCCAGGAGCCTACCCCTGGGCCGAGGCATGGAGCGGAGGTAGAGGCCGGGGTCGATGGAGAGGTTGCGAAGCTGGAGGAGGTGGAAACCCGTCTCCCCGGCCAGGCGCAGGAGCGCCTCCAGCTCCTCCTCCCGGTCCGAGACGCCCGGGAAGACGAAGTAGTTGAGCGAGGTGTAGAGCCCCGCCCCGACCGCGCGGGCGATGGTCTCGCGCACTTCGCCGAAGCCATACTCCGCGGGCCGGTAGTATCGCCGGTAGAGTTCAGGCTGGGCGCTGTTGAGGCTCACGCGGACGCTGTCCAGACCCGCCGCGGCGAGGCGTGGGATCCACTCGGGCCGGCTGCCGTTGGTGTTGAGGTGGACGGTGCCCCGCGGGGTGGCCTCCCGCATGAGGCGGACGGCGCGCTCGACCTGCCGGGCCTGGAGGAGGGGCTCCCCCTCGCAGCCCTGGCCGAAGCTCGCAAGGGCGAACTCCGCCCTCTCCAGATGAGGGACCGCCACCTCGGCCAGCTCCTCGGCGGTGGGGACGAAGTCGATCCGCTCGTGGCTCGCGGGAAACTCCCCCGCGGGCTGGAAGGAGAGACAGCCCCGGCAGTCGGCGTTGCAGAGCGGCGCCACCGGGAGGCCCACCTCCCACCGGCCGAGGAAGAGGTTCTTGGCGGCGAAGCAGTGATAGTCGAGTGCGCAGCGGGAGAGGTGCTTGAGGAGGCGGTTTCGGGGCGAGGCCGCGAGCCTCTCCCGGACGAGCTCGGGCAATGAGGTATCGTCGTAGCGCTCGGGCTCCCACCGAGCGCTTTCGTCCACCCGGATGGCGGCGACCACGAATCCGCCCTCCTCTTCGAAGCCGCACGCGGTGTAGGGCCAAAGGGGAAGAGGGGGGCGCTTTCCCTCTCCCTCGTAGTGCGCGGCGGGGAGCAGCGTCCGCGCGTAACCCGGCGCGGGGAAGGCGGCCGCGGCCAGGGGAGGGGAAGGCCCGGGGGAGTCCGCAAGGAGCGCCTCCCCCGTCTCGGGGCTGAGTCCCACCGCCCGGCTACCCGGGAGGGTGAAGAGCTTGCTCCCTGGGGGGAGGGGGATGAGGTCCTCAGGCTCTGGCGCCACCACGTCCTCCCCGTCGAACCCCGCGAGGGCCAGCTCAGGGTGGTCATACACCCGACCCCCTTCATCGGCGAAAACCATCCGGGCGGGCACCGCCCTCCCCCTCTCCTCTTCCTTCCCACAAAAACGCAGGGTCGAGTTCCCGCTCCTGAGGCCGCTCCGCCTCCCTAGAGGAGCAGGAGGCCCGGCAGCGCCAGGAGGAAGAGGCTCTGCAAAAAGGCGAGGCCCCCTCCCGGCCAGCCCAGGGGCTCAAGCCTCCCCTGGGACCAGCGCCCGAGTCCCAGCCCTGCGACCCAGTCGGCCGTCGCCGCCAGGAGAGAAAAGGCCAGGTAGCCCAGCGCCCAGGACTTCAGGCGCTCGTCTCCGCGGTTCGACAAGCTCACCGCCAAGCTCACCGTCCCGAGCAGCGTCGAGGGGCGGCTCATCCCTTGAAGAGCGGCGAGGTGAGGTAGCCCACCTCCGGCAGTCTGACGCGGGGAGGGAGGCCCTGGGCGCGCTTGAGGCGCTGGACGGTGTTCAAGTGGACGAGACCCTCCCAGTAGAGGTGGCGCAGGGTGCCCAGGAGGGTGAAGTGCCAGAGGTGAGGGTCTCCCTCCTCGTGGCGGACACCCCCATCCTCGTGGAAGGGAGCCACCTTGAGCCAGAACTCGTAGACCTTCTCTTCCGTCTTACCCATGGGGAGCTCGGGCGGGAAGCGCTTGGTGAGGGTCTTCGCCCGCACGCTCTCGGCCGTCTCCCGGGCGATGACCCCCTCGATGAAGGCCACCGCCTCCTCGAGCTTGCCCAGGATGTCCTCCATCCGCCAGTAGCGCTCCTCGTCGAGCCTCCGGTCGTAGACCGCCGCCTTCGAGAAGTCCACGGGCGGGGGCGGGGGGTTTTTGGGAAAGAGCTCCTTCCCCCACTGGCGCACCATCCAGAACAGACAGGCCAGCGCCACGTGGCTCACCTGGCGGCGGATGCTCCACTGGGCCCACTCCTGGGAGGGGTCCTCCCAGTCGAGCTGGGCGTCCGTGAGGCCCTCGACCTCCTCCCGCACCCATCCCAGGTACTCCCGGAAGCCGGGGCAGATGGTGCGGGCAGGGGCCGCGGCCATTAGAACTCCTCGGGGGAAGAGGACCAGACTCACCCGGAGCCGCCTCCGATACTCCCCGCGCGTACCCAAAAAGTCAACCACGCGCGCCCCCCGTTGTAGGCGCTGCCCCACAACCTGCTCTATCTGGCCACGCTCGGACGGCTGCACGCCCAACGCGCGCTCGGTCGTGTGCGGGGGCACCTCATCAAACGCGCCGCATGGGTTGTCCACCGCCGCCGTACGCTGCGGATGGCGGAGTCGGCGAGAGCACCCACCTCATGGGGAGCGGCAACGGGCCCAAGGCGAGCCTTGGCTGCGGGGCCAGGGGCTTGACAGCGAGGAAGGCCAATGGTAGAAATTTCCAACTTACTCAGGGGGTTTAGGAACTTCAACTGGCGAGGAACCTTTCACCGCAACATGCGAGCGGCTAAGCTGCGAGCGGCCGGTCAGTGGGGCGGAAGGGGAGGGTCGGTGAGTAATTCCGAAAAGAGCGATCGTGCGGCCATCGCATCGCCAAGGGGCGGGATGTCCGTAAGAGAGGCGGGGGCCGCGGCCCAAACCCCCAGGGGGTGAGGAGGAGAAGGCCATGATGCAAGAGATGAGGAAAACCAGGTGGCAGCCAGCTCTCATCGGTCTGCTGGCCTTCGCGCTCGGGATAGCGTTGGCCCTCATCCCGGCGGGTCGGTCGGAGGCCGCGCTCAAGAGGATCATCATCACCCAGGCGGTCGAAAGCCTGGCCTTCGTCTCCAACTACGTGGCCCGCGCCAACGGCTACTTCGCCGACGAGGGCCTGGCCGTCGACGTCATCTCCACCAAGGGCGGTGGCCCGGACATCAAGGCCAACCTCGCGGGCAAGGCGGAGTTCTCCATCGCGGCGGGCACCTATCAGATCAACGCCGTCAAGGCCGGCGGCAGGCTCATCGCGGTGATGAGCTGCCTCAAACGCAGCATCGTGAACGCCGCCATCCGCAAAGACGTGGCCAAGCGCCTGGGCATCACCGCGAACACGCCGTTCAAAGAAAAGCTGAAGAAAATGAAGGGCCTCACCCTGGGGGCCACCCGCCCGGGCGCGCTGACCTACAATCAGGGCGAGTATTGGATCCGCAAGGCGGGATACACGCCGCAGAAGGAGGTCAAGCTCATCGGCGCGGGCGCAGGCCCCGTCCTCGTCGCCGCGCTCGAGCGCGGGAAGATCCACGTCGCCATCCAGACCATCCCGGTGCCCGAGACGGCCATCTTCCGCGGCGGGGCCATCCCCTTCATCACGAACTCCGCCGGCGAGGACCCGGACTTGGACGAGTTCATGATGGAGGTCCTGTTGGTGCGGCCCGACTACGCCAAGAAGAACCCCGAGACCGTCCGCAAGGTGATCCGGGCGCTCCTTCGGGCCAACAAGTGGATCTCCGAGCACTCGGCCGAGGAGATCCGCAAGAGGATCCAGATCTACTTCGCCAAGACGGACGCGAGGCTCCTGCGGGTCAGCATTCAAGCTGTCAAGAAGTCCGTCTCGCTCGACGGCAAGATCACCCAACGGGCGGTTGACATCACGCAGAACATGATGATCGGGGCCGGCAAGATCAAGAAGCCGTTCCCGCGCAGCGTGCTCGTTTCTGACGACTACCTGCCGCGCTAGGCGGGTCGAAAAGGGAGATCGCTTGGCCCGCCTCCCGTCCGGTTCACCGGCCGGGAGGCGGGCCGTTGTTCCGATTCCGGCTCATTGGCCGGGAGGGGCGCGCGCAAAGGCCCCTCACCGGCGAGGGAGATTCCCCCCCCGTGCCGAGCATCCTCTCCGTCCGAAACCTCCACAAGGAGTTCTCCTCCCGGGGGAGCCGGGTCCTTGCCGTGAAAGACCTGAACCTCGACATCGAAGAGGGGGAATTTCTCACCATCGTGGGGCCGAGCGGCTGCGGGAAGTCCACCCTCCTCAACGCGATCGTGGGCATCGTCAGGCCGACTTCGGGCGCGATCACTTACCGGGGCAGGCCGCTCCATGGAATCAACAGCGAGATCGGCTACATCCCGCAGGCGGACCTCTTATTTTCCTGGCGCACCCTTCTCAAGAACGTCGCTTTCCCCCTGGAGGTCCGCGGCCACGCGACGAAGGAACGCTACGAGAAAGCCCGCGAGTACATCCGGCGCGTAGGGCTCGCCGGTTTCGAGAACCACTACCCCCACGAGCTTTCGGGCGGCATGCGCCAGCGGGCCAACATCATCCGCACCCTGATCTATGACCCCGAACTCATCCTCATGGACGAGCCCTTCGGGCCGCTCGACGCCCAAACGCGAATCATCCTCCAGGACCAGCTCCTGCGGCTCTGGGAGGAGGCCCGCAAGACGGTCATATTCATCACCCATGACCTCGTCGAGGCCATCGCCCTGGCCGACCGTGTCGTCGTCATGACGAGCCGCCCGGGCACGGTCAAGAGCACCAGCCGGATCGACATCCCGCGCCCCCGCGACGTCTTCCGCATCCACAGGCAAGAAGGCTTCCGCGCCGCCTTCGACAAGCTGTGGGAAGAGCTGCGCGAGGAAGTCCAGCGCAGCGAGGAATGGTTGCAAGGGGGGAACAGTTCCCGGAACGGCGACAGACTGTGAAGGGAGGGACCGTAGCGTGTCATGGGTGAACGCCTTGC
The DNA here is from genome assembly GCA_046759145.1 of Nitrospinota bacterium. Taxonomy (GTDB): domain Bacteria; phylum UBA8248; class UBA8248; order UBA8248; family JBHIBR01; genus JBHIBR01. The sequence goes on from JBHIBR010000024.1 coordinate 9,272, forward strand.
GCCGTATCCCGGCGGCCGTCCCCCTCCGGCGGTCCCTCTCGCGGACCGTGGCCATTCTCTTGACGATCCCCCTGCCCGGCGTCCCTCAACTCTTGCGGGGCGAGTACCTCAAGGGCGGCCTCCTGCTGTCCCTCACGGCATTCGGCTACTGGCTCTGCTCGGTGACGGGGATGTTCTTCCACGCCCTGGCGTTGGCCGACGTCGCCCTCACCCGGCCGGGCCGCTTCATCAAGAGCGCCCGGCTGCGGATGCTGACCTACCGGGTGTCCTTCGCCCTCGGCTTCCTGGCCATGTGGGAGGCGAGCGCATGGGAGACTGGGCCCAAGAAGTGGCTCTGCGTAGATCCCTTCTGGTTTAGCTCGCCCGTCCGCATCCTAGACTACTTGGTGGAGGTCTCGCGCAGCGGCACGATCTTCTGGGACACCTGGACAACGATGTATGAAGCCTTCCTCGGCTACGTCATCGGAGCGGTGCTCGGGATCGCTGCTGGCTTCGTGCTGGCGCGCCTGGAGACGTTGGCCCAGATCCTCGACCCCTTCATCATCGCCGTGAACGGCATCCCCCGCGTGGCCATGGCGCCCATCCTGATCATCTGGTTCGGCATCGGGCTGGAGTCGAAGGTCGTCCTGGCCGTGAGCCTGGTGATGTTCCTGACCTTCATGAACACCTATGCGGGCCTCCGGGGGGTGGACCCGGGGCTCAAGAACCTGGCGCGGGTCATGGGCGCCAACGAGATGCAGCTCCTCTGGAAGGTCACCCTGCCGGCGGCCATGCCCTGGATTCTGACAGGGCTCAAGATCGGCGTCCCCTTCGCCATCATCGGGGCCATCCTCGGGGAGTTCATGGCGGCGAGCAGTGGGCTCGGCTTCATGATCCAGCACGCGAGCAACCTGTTTAACATCGCGGGCTCCTTCGCGGGGCTCGTCCTGCTCATGTTCATCGTGCTCCTCGCCAACGCCGCCGTGAACCGACTCGAGCGGCACCTCCTGCGCTGGCGGCCGAAAGAGGAGCCGGCCGGCGCTGAGAGCACGGAGGTCTATTAGCCCCCGGCGGCCGAACCCCCCCCCAGACGGAGGGGTTGAGGCAACGGCCCATCCTGGCGCATCGGAATCGGCGCTAGGGGGGGTAGCCCGACCTTCAGGCGAGCCGCAAATCCCGCCCCGTCATCTCGGGGGGCTGAGGGATCCCCAGGAGGCCGAGGAGGGTGGGAGAGACGTCGCAGAGGGCCCCTCCCGGGCGGAGTTTTCCACGGAAACCCGGCGCCAGGAGGAAGCAGGGGGTGGGGTTTGTGGTGTGGGCGGTGTGGGGCCCCTCCGTCTCGGGGTCCCACATCTGCTCGGCGTTTCCGTGGTCGGCGGTGACGAGGGCCGCTCCCCCCTTCTCCTCCAGGAGAGATAAGACCCGCCCCAGGCAACCATCCACCGTCTCGACCGCCCGGACCGCCGCCTCCAGCACGCCGGTGTGGCCCACCATGTCGGGGTTGGCGAAGTTGAGGATGATGGCGTCGTCTCCTCCCTCCCGGATGGCCCTGAGGACCTCTTCGGTCACCTCGGGGGCGCTCATCTCGGGCTTCAGATCGTAGGTGGCCACCCTGGGCGAGGGGACGAGGACCCGGCGCTCGCCCGGGAACTCGTGGTCTTCGCCCCCGTTGAAGAAGAAGGTGACGTGGGGGTACTTCTCGGTCTCGGCGATCCGGAGGTTCGTGAGGCCCGCCTCCGCGAGGACCTGGCCGAAGACGCCCTGGAGGCGGACCGGCGGGAAAGCGACGGGAAAGGTCCAGTCCTCGTGGTAGCTCGTCATGCAGGCGTAGCGCACCCGGGGGAAACGGGGCCGGGGGAACTCATTGAAATCCTCCTCCGTGAGGGCGCGGGTGATCTGGCGCGCGCGGTCCGCCCGGAAGTTGAAACAGAAAAGCCCGTCGCCCTCGCGGATCAGGCCGGCCGGCTCCCCCTCGGGGGCGATGACGGTGGGCGCAACGAACTCGTCGGTCACCCCCTCCTCATAGG
>JBHIBR010000025.1:0-11248 GCA_046759145.1 Nitrospinota bacterium
TCTTTCGTGTTCACCTCGGAGTCGGTGACCGAGGGGCACCCGGACAAGATCTGCGACCAGATCAGCGACGCCGTCCTGGACGCCGTCTACGCCCAAGACCCCGAGGGGCGGGTGGCCTGCGAGGCGATGATCACCACGGGCGTTGTGTTCGTGGCGGGGGAGATCACCGCCCGCTGCCACTACAACCCCCCCCAGATCGTCCGGGAGACCATCCGCAGGGTAGGATACGACAGGCCCGAGCACGGCTTCGACTGCAACACCTGCGCCGTGATCACCTCCATCAACGAGCAGTCGCCGGACATCTCGCAGGGCGTGACCGAGGGCCGGGGCTTGCACCCCGAGATGGGGGCGGGCGACCAGGGGATGATGTTCGGCTTCGCCTGCCGCGAGACAGAGGAACTCATGCCCCTGCCCATCACCCTCGCCCACAAGATCGTCCGCAGGCTCGCCGAGGTGCGCAAAAGCGGCATCTGCCCCTTCCTCCGCCCGGACGGGAAGTCCCAGGTGTCCGTGAGGTATAGGGATGGTCGACCCGCCCACGTAGAGAGGGTGGTGCTCTCCGCCCAGCACAGCGAGGACGTGAGGCAGGAGCAGATCCAGGAGTCTCTGGTGGAGAACGTCGTCCTGGCGGTCATCCCCGAGGAGCTCCGCTCCGAGGCCGAGACGGTCCACTACATCAACCCCACCGGCCGCTTCGTCCGGGGAGGGCCCACGGCGGACACCGGCCTCACGGGCCGGAAGATCATCGTGGACACTTACGGGGGATACAGCCGCCACGGAGGAGGCTCCTTCTCGGGGAAAGACCCCACCAAGGTGGACCGCTCGGCCTCCTACATGGCCCGCTACATCGCGAAGAACATCGTGGCGGCCGGCCTGGCGGAGCGGTGCGAGGTGCAGCTCGCCTACGCCATCGGGGTGGCCGACCCGGTGTCGGTGCTGGTCCACGATTTCGGGACCGGCCAGGTGGACTCGGAGCGGCTGGCCCGGGCGATCCGCGAAGTGTTCCCCCTGAAACCCAAAGGCATCCTCGACGCGCTGAGGCTGCGGCGGCCCATCTATCAGGCAACCGCCGCCTACGGCCACTTCGGCCGGCCGGAGCCCGAGTTCACCTGGGAGCGGACCGACAGAGTGGATGACCTCCGCAGCGCCACGGGCTCCTAGCCCCGCGCGGCGCCGCTGAGGGGAGGCCCATGGAGTACGACATCCGGGAAAAGGCCCTGGCCGACCAGGGCGCCTCGCGGGTCGAATGGGCGGGCAGGAGCATGCCCGTCCTCGCCGCCATCCGGGAGCGTTTCTCCCGGGAGAAGCCCCTCCGGGGGGTCCGACTGGCGGCCTGCCTTCACGTGACCGTGGAGACGGCCAACCTCCTCGCGGCCCTCCAGGCGGGCGGCGCGGAAGCCGTGCTGTGCGCCTCCAACCCCCTCTCCACCCAGGACGACGTGGCCGCTTCCTTGGTGGTCCACCAGGGGATCCCCGTCTTCGCCATCCGGGGGGAGGAGCGCGACACCTACTACCGCCACATCCACGTGGCCCTCGACCACAAGCCCCACATCACCCTCGACGACGGCGCGGACCTCGTGAGCACCCTGCACAGCGAGCGGAGGGAGCTGGTTGGCTCGGTGACCGGGGGGACGGAGGAGACCACAACGGGCGTCATCCGGCTGCGCAGCATGGCGGCCCAGGGGGTGCTCGCCTATCCCATCGTCTCGGTGAACGACGCCCAGACCAAGCACCTCTTCGACAACCGCTACGGGACGGGCCAGAGCACCCTGGATGGCATCGTGAGGGCCACCAACCGACTCCTGGCGGGCTCCACCTTCGTGGTGTGCGGCTACGGATGGTGCGGCAGGGGGGTGGCCATGCGGGCCCGCGGGGCGGGGGCCAACGTGGTGGTGACCGAGGTGAACCCCCTGCGGGCCCTCGAGGCGGTGATGGACGGCTACCGGGTGATGCCCATGGAGGAGGCGGCGCCCATCGGCGATTTCTTCGTGACCCTCACGGGCAGCGTGCGCGTCATCCGACTCGAGCACTTCGAGAGGATGAAGGACAGCGCCATCGTCGCCAACGCAGGCCATTTCAACGTGGAACTCGACCTGGAGGCGCTCGGGAGGGCGGCCGTCCAAAGGCGGGAGATCCGCCGCTCGGTGGAGGAATATGTGCTGCCCGGAGGGAAGCGGATCGTGGTCCTGGGCGAGGGGCGGTTGGTGAACCTGGCCGCCGCCGAGGGCCACCCGAGCAGCGTGATGGACATGAGTTTCTCCAACCAAGCCCTCTCGGTCGAATACCTCTCCAGGGAGGGGGCGAAGCTCGAGAAGAAGGTGTATCCGGTGCCGAGCCAGGTGGACCGAACCATCGCGCGGCTCAAACTGGAGAGCATGGGGGTGGCCATCGATCGCCTGACGCCCGAGCAGGAGGCCTACCTGAAGAGCTGGGAGACGGGGACTTAGGAGCCCGCTTGCCCGCCGCGGAGCGGCCCCTTGACACCCGCGGCCGCTGCTCCGTAGCATGGATTCTGCCCAGAGGAAGGCTGCGGGCGGTGGAGAAGTGAGAGTTCGGGTCCGGGAACGGCTCCTCCTCTTCGCACTAGTCCTCGCCCCGCTCGCGTGGAGTCCTTCCCTCTCCGAGGGCGCCCCTTTCGTTCGAGGCATCCGTCGCTGGAGCACTCCCCTCTACACCCGGATCGTCATCGACCTCGATGGTCCGGCCCGCTACTCGCGAGGCCATCTGCGCCGGCCCGAGCGAGTCTTCGTGGATGTGCACGGGGCGAGGTTGTCCTGGGAGTTTGGCCCCCGCGCGGTGGAGGTGGGGGATGGCCTGCTGCGGAGGGTGCGGGTGGGGTATCCCACTCCCGGGGTGGTGCGGGTGGTTCTGGACCTGGCGGTGCTCGGCAGCTACAAGGTTTTCTCCCTGGAAAACCCCTTCCGGATCGTGGTCGATGTGAAGGGGAGAGGGGGAGGGCGCGGGCGACGCGCTCTCTCTGCCCCCCCCTCGGTCTGGCCCTTCCTGCCAACGCCAGGCCCCCGGCGGGGGTCCCCAACGCGCCCGCGCGTTGGGGTGCCCCGGCGGGATGCGCCGGCCGAGCCTGAGGACCCCCGGCAGCTTTCCCTCTCGGAGCGTTTCCGACGCGGCCTCGTGACGGTGGTGATAGATCCCGGCCACGGGGGGAGGGACCCGGGAGCCATCGGCCGCTACGGGGTCCGGGAGAAGGAGGTGGCCCTCAACCTCGCCCGGATCCTCCGGCAAGAGCTTCGCCCGCGCTTCGGGCGCAACCGCATCCTCCTCACGCGGGAGGAGGACGTCTTCCTCACCCTCGAGGGGAGGACGGCCATCGCGAACGCCCGGGAGGCGGACTTCTTCCTCTCCATCCACCTGAACGCGAGCCCTCGGTCGGCCGCGCGGGGGATCGAGACCTATCTGCTGAGCGAGGCCTCCAGCCGGCGAGCCCTTGAGGTAGCGGCCCGCGAGAACGGGACCACCATGGACCAGCTCACCGACCTCCAGAAGATCCTGAGCGACCTCGTCCACCGCTCCAAGGTGGATGAGTCCACCCCCTTGGCCCAAAGGATCCAGGACAGCCTGGTCGGTCGGCTCAGCCGTCGCTACCGCGGGGTGCGCGACCTGGGGGTGAAGCGGGCCCCCTTCTATGTGCTCCTGGGGGCGCAGATGCCGAGCGTCCTGGTGGAAGCCGGCTTCGTCACCAACCCCCTCGAGGCCCGCCGGCTGCGCTCCCGCACCTACCGTCGCGAGATCGCCCGCGCCCTCGCCGCCGGCATCCTCCGCTTCATTGAATCCCCGCAGCTGGCCGAGGCCGAGCGAACCGGGGAGTTCGCCTACCGCTGAGGGCCGCCGTGGGCCTCCCCGTCGTAGCCATCATGGGCCGGGCCAACGTGGGAAAATCCACCCTCTTCAACCGCCTCCTGGGGGAGCGAAGGGCCATCGTGGAGCCCGAGCCCCGCATCACTCGGGACAGGAACTATGGCCTCTGCGACTGGAGAGGGCGGCGATTCGTGGTGGTGGACACGGGAGGGCTCATCCCCCCTGAGGAGGACGCCCTCACCGCCCAGGTGGAGCGGCAGACCCGGGCGGCGTTGGAGGAGGCGGATGCCGTCCTCCTGCTGACCGATGCCCGCGAGGGCCTCACGCCCGCCGATGAGGCCATCGCCGGCTGGCTGCGCAAACATCCCCGCCCCCACCTCCTGGTCGTCAACAAGGTGGACCACCTCCGCCACGAACGCGCCGCCTTGGAGTTCCACCGGCTGGGGATGAGCCCCGTGTTCGCGGTCTCCGCGGAGCACGGCCGCGGGGTGGGCGACCTGCTGGACGCGCTCATCGCCGTGCTCCCCCCGCCCCCCATGGAGGTGGAGGAGGGAGGGGTCCGGGTGGCCGTGGTGGGGCGGTCCAACGTCGGGAAATCCTCCCTGGTGAACCGCCTGCTGGGCTTGGAGCGGGTGCTGGTGGACGAGCGTCCGGGGACCACCCGCGACCCTGTGGACTCGGCCATCGAGCGGCAAGGCAAGCGCTATGTCTTCGTGGACACCGCCGGCATCCGGAGGAGGCGGCGGGCGCGCAGGGGGAAGGTGGAGGCGGTGAGCTCCCTCCTGGCCCTCCGCAGCCTGGGCCGGGCGGAGGTGGCCCTCCTCCTGCTGGACGCCTCGGAGGGGGTGACCTCGCAGGACGCCGCCATCGGGGGGCACATCGTGGAGGCGGGGGCCGGGTGCGTGCTCCTGCTCAACAAGTGGGACCTCGTGCCGAAGGAGGCCCCCACCCTGGCGCGCCACACCGAGGCCGTCCGCTCTCGCCTTCCCCACCTGGCCTTCGCGCCCATCCTATCCATCTCCGCCCTCACGGGCCTGAGGACGAGCCGCATCTTCCCCCTCATCGACCGGGTGGCGGAGGAACGGACTCGGCGCGTTCCCACCGCTGAGCTGAACCGCCAGCTCGAGGGGTGGCTGCGGGCCCAGCCTCCGCCCAGCGCGGGGGGGAAGCCCGTGAAGGTCTACTATGCGACCCAGAGCGCCGTCGGGCCGCCCACCTTCGTCTTCTTCGCCAACCGGCCCGACCGCATCGGCCCCGCATACGAGCGCTTCCTCGAACGACGCCTGCGCGAGACCTTCGGGTTCGAGGGAACGCCCATCCGGCTCCATTTCCGCCCACGCGGAAAGGGGGAGGGAGGTGGAGGCCGCCCCTAACTTCACGAAGTGCTTTAACTTTCCGCCACTAATCCCTGCCCTTAGGTTGACACGACGGAAGAGGCGATGCTAGTTTGCGCTGCGAAGGATGGAACCCGGCGAAAGGTCTAACCGAGGCAGTGGCGAGAGGGTTTCTTCCCCATGGCCAACTACCAGGTGGCACAGGTGAGGACGGTGGGGGTGCTCGGAGAGGGGGGGAGCGGCAAGACCTCCCTTTGCGAAGCGCTCCTCTACTGTGCAGGGAGCACAGACAGGCTGGGCCGGGTGGACAATGGAAGCTCGCCCCTGGACTACGAGCCCGAGGAGATCCAGCGCCGAAGCTCCCTGGGGGCCGCCCTCTGCTTCTGCGATTGGAAAAAGCACCGGATCCATCTGGTGGACACCCCGGGCTATGCGAACTTCGCCGCAGACACCATCGCCGCCATGCGCGTGGTGGACGCGGCCCTGGTGGTCGTCCCCTCGTACGGGGACCTCAAGGTCCAGAGCGAAAAGGTGTGGGGTTGGGCGCGGGAGGAGGGGATCCCTGCTTTGGCGTTCGTGACCGCCATGGACCACGAGCGGGCGGACTTCTCGGGGGCGTTGGAGCGGGCGCAGAAGGCCTTCGGCGCGCGCATGTTGCCCTTCCAGCTCCCCCTCCGGGTGGGGGGGGCGTCCGGGGGGATCGTGGACCTGGTGACGGGGAAGGCCTTCCGGTACGCGGGGGATGAGAGCGGGCGGTTTGAAGAGGTTCCGGTGCCCGATGAAATCGAGGGGGAAGTGGAAACGGCCCGGGGCAATCTCACCGAAGCGGCAGCCGAGACGGACGACGCCCTCCTGGAGAAATACCTCGAAGGGGGAGGGCTCTCCCCCGAAGAGGTCCGGACGGGCCTGCGGAAGGGCGTCCTGGGGGGGAGTTTCTGCCCGGTCTTTTGCGGTTCCGGCTTGAAAAACGTCGGAGCGGCCCACCTCCTGGATGCCCTCCTCGCCTTCGCCCCCACCCCGGCCGAGCGCGAACTCCCCGCCGGGAAGCGGCCAGGGGCCGAGGAGAGGGTCGCCATCGCGGGCGACGCGGGGGAGCCCTTCTCCGGCCTCGTCTTCAAGACCGTCGTCGACCCCTTCGCGGGGAAGCTGAACCTCTTCCGGGTGTTCTCGGGCTCGCCCCAGGCGGACTCCTCGGTCCTCAACGCCAGCCGGGGCGAGCGGGAGCGTCTCGGGCAGCTCTACCTCCTCCTCGGAAAGAACCAGAAGCCCACCAGGGTGCTCGTCCCGGGCGAGCTGGGGGCGGTGGCGAAGCTCAAGGTGACCGCCACGGGCGACACCCTCTGCGAGGAGAAGCGGCCGGTCTCCTTCGAGCCCATCCGGTTCCCCGAGCCCGCCATCTCCTTCGCCGTCTCCCCGAAGTCCAAGGGCGACGAGGAGAAGTTGAGCACCGGCCTGGGGCGTCTTCTCGAGGAGGACCGCGCCCTGCGCGTCGGCCGCGACCCCCAGACGAAGGAGCTCCTGGTCTCCGGCATGGGGGCCCTGCACGTTGAGGTGGTGATAGAGCGTTTGCGGCGGAAGTTCAACGTGGCTGTGGAGCTCAAGACCCCGCGCGTGCCTTACAAGGAGACCATCCGGGGGACCGCCAAGGTGCAGGGGAAGTACAAGAAGCAGACGGGCGGCCGGGGCCAATATGGCGATACCTGGGTCGAGGTAGAGCCCCTCCCCCGAGGGAAGGGTTTCGAGTTCGTGGACAGGATTGTGGGGGGCGTCATCCCGAGGCAGTTCATCCCCGCCGTGGAGAAGGGCATCGTAGAAGCCATGGGATCGGGCCCCCTTGCGGGCTACCCTGTCACGGACGTGAGGGTCACCCTCTACGATGGCTCCTACCACAGTGTGGATTCCTCCGAGCTCGCCTTCAAGATCGCCGGCTCGGTGGGGTTCAAGAAGGGGGTGATGGGATCCAGGCCCGGGCTCCTGGAGCCCATCATGAACCTCGAGGTCACGGTGCCCGACGAGATGATGGGCGACATCATCGGGGACTTGAACGCCCGGCGGGGCCGGGTCCTCGGGGTGGTGGCGGCCGAAGGCCGGCAAATCATCAGGGCGCAGGTGCCGATGGCGGAGGTGCTCACCTATGACTCGGCCCTGCGCTCCATGACGGGAGGGAGGGGGGACTTCACCGTGGAGTTCTCCCATTACGAGGAGGTACCAGCCCAGGTCGCCGAGAAGATCATCGCCCAGGCGAACGCCCGCAGGGAGCAATAGGACAGGGCAGCCATGGCGAAAGATGTGAACCTGCTGGACGACGACGAGGGGGAAGGCCTGGCCGGGCCGGGCGAGGGGGGCCGGAAGGGAGGGGGCGCGCTCAAGCTGGTCCTCATCGGATTGGTGTTGGTCGGCCTGGTTGGGGGAAGTGCGGCGGCAAGCTACTACTTCTGGTGGGAGCCCCGCCAGCGGGCGAAGCTCCTGGCCCAGAAGCGGGCGGAGGAGAGGCACCGCCGAGAGACTGCGCAGGAGAGGCGCCGTCGAGAGATTGAAGAGGTACGGTACCGCCGAGAGCTTGAAGAGGCGCGGCGCGAGGCGGAGCGGCGCCAGCGGGAGCTGGAGGCCCTCCGACGGGAGCTGGAGGCGCTCCGGCGGGTGCGGGAGATGGCAGCCGCCCCCAAGCCCCCCGAAGGGACGAAACCCGCCGCCACCGCGCCCAACTCCCCCGAGGCGGCCAAGCCCCTCATCCAGCCCACCCCCCCCGAAGAAAAAGGAGCCCCCGCCCGGGCTGCACCCCGCAAAGGCGAAAAGCTCATCTCGAAGGAGGCGCGACCTCCCTCGGCGCCCAAGGCTGCGACCCCCCCTGGCCGGCCGCCCGAGAAGGCTGTTAAGCCTGTGCGGCCCAAGCGGCCGAAAACGGAGCGCGCCCCTCCGCTAGCCCCCCGGCGAGTCGCCCGAGGGCCGCGCGCCTCCGCCGCGACCTACGCAGTTCGGGTCGCGGCCTGTGTGACCGAGTCCTGCGTGCGGGTGGTGCGAGAGAAGATGGAGGCCAAGGGGATATCTACCTATGTGGGCCGAGGCAAAGCGAGGCTCCCGCTGCTGGATGTGGTGGCGGGGGATTTTTCGAGCCGGCAACAAGCGGAGAAGCTTGCTGGGCGGATCCGCCGCAAGGGGCTCAAGGCAAAAGTCGTCCCCCTGGGGGACAGCCGGTTCCGCGTGAGCCTGGGTGCGTTCCTGATGGCCGAGGACGCCCACATCCAGCTCGACCGGCTGGAGGAGGCGGGTTTCTCCGGCAGCCTGGAGACCGGGAGGGTATTTGCCCCGCTGCGGGAGGTGCGGGTGGGACGCTTCGCCACCCGCGCCGAGGCGCTCGCGGAGAGGCGCAAGCTCCGCCAACGGGGCATCCCCTCCGTGGTGGTCCGGCGGTAGGTCGCCATGGGCACCGAGGCCGAGATCCCCGACAAGCTCTTCTTCAAAATCGGAGAGGTGGCGGAGATCACCGGCACCAAGCCCCACGTGCTCCGCTACTGGGAATCGGAGTTCAAGATCCTAAAGCCCGCGAAGGCCGAGTCGGGCCAGCGCGTCTACCGCCGGAAAGACGTGGAGCTTATCTTCGCCATCAAGAGGCTCCTCTATGAGGAGAATTTCACCATCGCCGGCGCCAAAAAACAGCTCCAGCGGATGCGCAGCGCAAGCAGCCGCCTCCCCGCGGTTTCGAGGCAGGAGCAGTACGGGAAGACCTTACGCCAGATCCGGAAGGAGCTGATGGCTATCCTGGACATCTTGAATTCCAAGTGAGAGCCGGGAGACCAGGGGGCTGGCCTGCTCGAGGTGACCCATCTTCTCCGGCCCGGGATACCGGAAACCCTAACCAGAGGCGGACCCCTCATGCGGTCTCGGGGCGGCCTCCCCCGAAAAGAGCTCAAAGCGCCTGACCCCTTCCTCACCTGGAGCGGCAGGACCATCCTCTGGGCGCGGAAAAACGCCCGTCTCCTCCTGCGGTTGCTGGTCGCAGTGGTCCTGGTGGTAGCGGGTGTCCTGAGCTACCGCGCTTACCGGGAGGCCAACCGCTTGCGGGCGGAGGAGGCCCTTTTCCAGGCGCTCGCCCTCCGCCGCCAGAGCGGGGGCAAGCAGGAGGCCCTCGACGCGCTCTCCCGACTGGTAGACCGCTACGCGGGATACCCTGCGGGGGAGCGGGCGCGCCTTTTCCTGGGGGAACACTATTTCCAGGAGGGGCGATATCGCGAAGCGCAAGAGGCCTTCCTTGCCGCCCTCCACGGAGCCGATGGGGTGGAGGCCCAGGTCGCCCGGAGGGGCCTTGCCAAAAGCCTCGCGGCGGCCGGCCGCTGCGGCGAAGCGATCCCGCTATGGGAAGACATGATCAAGTCGGAAGGGAGGCTACCCCACCAAGACCTCTATCTGGCCGTCGGGCAGTGTTATGAAGCCACAGGCGCGACCGAGAAAGCGGTGGCGACATACCGAGAACTCCGGGAAAAACATCCGGCCAGCCCCTTCCTGAGCGCTGATTTCGAGGAAAAGGTGCGGAAGCTGGAGGGCGGCTGAAAAAGCAGAAAAAAGCCGTCCGGGCAAGTAGAGGCTGAGCGAGAACCTGAAGTGACGATAAGATATGTTATGTAAACTATCAGTCGCATTAGCCAACGGCTCATTCGGGTAAAGGCAGTGCCCCTCCGGCGAGCGCTCGGGGACCGGGCGCGCGGACCACTCCCAGACCTAAAATTGGCGCCTGCTTACGCGCGCCTCTTCGAGACGCCTCATTGCGGTGCCGGGCCACCCTGGAGCGAACTCCCAGCCACCTTCGGGGGAAGACAGCCGTGGCCACCCTGATTCGCGCGGGCCAGTTGAGCGACGGGACAGGCGGGGAGCCCATTCCTCAAGGCTGCCTCCTCATCGAGACGGGCCGCATCCGGAGTGTAGGGCCCTCCGGGGAGGTTCAGGCCCCGCCGGGGCTGAGGTATGGGGCGGTCCTATGACAGCCATTCCGAGAGGGTGATCGAACGCAGAGGGGCCAGGCCTACTAGCGGGGGTGACCCGGCAGCCCTCGTAGGCACCCAACCTCAAGGTCCCGAAAGGATGCGCAGTTGTTGCTCGGTTTTTTGGGCAAGGACTGAAGGGTCCTTGTGGTTGTAACCCACGAAAGGAGGGAGGTGGTCCCAGGCATGCCAAGGGGTGTCGTCAAATGGTTCAACGAGTCCAAGGGCTACGGGTTCATCAGTCAGGAAGGCGGACCCGACGTTTTCGTCCACTACTCGGCCATCGTCGGTGAGGGGTTTAAGGCGCTGCGAGAAGGGGAAGTGGTCGAGTTTGAAACTGAAAAGGATCCCAAGGGGCTGAAAGCAGTCAACGTAAAGCCAATCGTTCCTTAGACGAAATCGGACCGGGATCGGGCCCTGAGGCCTTGCCCGTCAAAGGAAAAACCGGAAGGCGCCCATCTGCACCCTATACTAGATGCCGCGCCTCGGGCGGCCTCGATTCGGCGCGAGCGTCCCCCACCAGCGAGAGGAAAGGCCTTCGATGGACAACCCTTTCGCCCCACAGAGCGCGGTTTTCTACCGCAACCCTCACCGCCGTTACCCCGCAGCCGCGCGGGGCGAGGGGGTCTACATCTACGACGCCGAGGGGAAGCGCTACCTCGACGCCTCGGGCGGATCCGCCGTCGTCACCATCGGGCACGGGGTGAAGGAGATCGCGGCCGCCGCCGCCGCGCAGATGGATCAGATCTCCTTCAGCCACGGCTCCCAGTTCACGACCCCTGCCCAGGAAGAACTCGCCCGGCGGATGGCCGCCCTCGCGCCCGGCGACTGCAAGCGCTTCTACCCGCTGACGAGCGGCTCCGAGGCGGTCGAAGCCGCCTTTAAGCTCGCCCGCCAGTACCACCTCGAGCGGGGAAAACCAGGCAAGCGCCTCATCGTCTCGCGCCACCAGAGCTACCACGGCGCGACGCTCGGTGCCCTCTCGGCCACCGGCTTCCATTCCCGGCGGCACAAGTACCTGCCGATGCTCCTGCCCTTCCCCCACATCTCGCCGTGCCACTGCTACCGCTGCCCGTTCGGCAAGACCTATCCCGAATGCGGCGTCGCGTGCGCGGAAGAGCT
>JBHIBR010000026.1:0-11078 GCA_046759145.1 Nitrospinota bacterium
AGATGGCGGCGGCTTGTCGCATGATCCTCCTGCTCGGTCTTCACTTTGCTAAGGGAGTGACCGGAGAACCTTTCCGTCTTCTCGAAACAAGACCAGCGAGGATTCCGGGCGGCTTATGGTTTCCCCGGTGTTGGTGTCTTTGATCTGAGTCGCACCTAAGATCGTCCGCGGGTGTTCTTTTTCGTCGAATAAAGAGAAGCTTGGGCCGGACTGAGGATCCCAGTGTAGGCGGGAACGAAAGTGGCCCTTCTCGTCAAAGAAGGTTAAGACTGTCTTTTTTTCAAAGAGCCCGAACAGTTTTTCAGAGGCGCCCAAGTAGACTCGGTGATGACCGTTCTCGCCATTCAGGGTAAGTCGTGCTTCGTTTCCCCAGAGGGCCAGGAGTATTCGAATAGTTTTTTTGTCCCAAAGAGAGATGGACGGTCCAAGGTCGTTTGCTTCCAACTCTAACAGTTGCTTTCCATTCTTTGTATATTGGAGGCGTATCCCCCCAATTATGTCTGTTTCCAGAGCGACCCTTGTGCCTCTCAATCGATTGTAAAGAAATAGGCCGGCTTCTCCTGTCCAGCTGGCCCCTAGGTCGACAACGATCGAATCTTGGGAGGTTCCTTTTTCATCATAAAAGGTGAGTCTTGGCCCATTCTTGTCAATCCACAAACGGGCCCGTTCCCTTCCTTTTGGATCTTTTAGAACGAGTTTTTCCGCCTCCACGGTGCGGCTCTTAGGCAAAGCCTGGCCCATCAACAGAATGGAGCCGAGAAGAGCCAATGCCAGCGCCCCAACTTGCTTGAGCCTGCGGTTTTGCCTCTCCAGCCTCGAAAGCCGTTCTTCCAAAGTCATAGGTCCACCCCCTCCCTCTGCTTTACCCAGCAGACCCTCAGCCGGATGAGCCCCTATCCAGGAATCCGATTTTTTGCCTGTCCTCAGAAACGTGAAAAAGGTTAAGAAGACCATCCACCTTCATGCGCAGGAAGTCCCCCTCACAATACTGCCCTCTGAACTCACGTGTGGCCACATTAGGGACTCGAAACTTATCAAGCTGGAATCCAAGAGATTCCAAGTCGCTAATTATGTCGTGGAACTCATTAACATAATTGATATGAACCAAATTCTTGGGGATGTTGTCCCGCAGGCCCAACAGCCTCCCGTAAGCCATCTTTACCAAATCTGCATTAGCCATGGCCGTTTCCTCCTCTACCTTTTCTCCGTGACTCCCGGAGGGTTCCCCTAAAACCGCCGCCGGAAGCGACCGGCGTAGCCCGTCATCTCCACGTAGCCACGCCCCCGGATGGGGGTCCCCCTCCTTTCCCCCTCCACGCGCACCGCCCCCTCCCAGTAGATGACCCGCGTGCTGGCGCGGGTGTCGAGCTCCTGAGATTCGAACGCCGGCAGCACCTTGAGCCGTAGCCCCGCATCGGGCACCGCTACACGCCAACCCATGGGGTAGGTGCCCCCGCTGGCGGGGCTCCGCCACCGGCCCAGGGGCTCAACGCGGAAGGCGGCAAGGGGGAGGTGCTCGCCCCGCCCATCGGGCGCAATGTAGGTCCCGCTGCTGTAGGGGTCGGGGCTCCCGTCTTCCCGCCGGATCAGGTAGAGCATGAGCTCTGATCCGTCTGCGAGCTGAAGGCCGAACCAATCCCAGCCCACCTGGTCGTCTGCGAGCTGGTTCGAGCCGAACTCGTGGTCCATCCAGGCCTCTCCGGCCACAGGGAGGGAGCGTCCGCCCAGCCGGAGCTTCCCCTCGGCCCGAAGCCGGGTGAAGGAGTAGTAATGGGAGGCCCGCCCCCGGCCCTCCCCCTTGCGGCTGATACCATCGAGGCCGTGTACCACGAGGGGCTTGAGCGGCCGCAGGCGGAGCGAGAGGCGAACGCCCCCGCCCCCCTCCTCCGCCTCGATCCGTTGCTCCTCCCCCCGGCCGGTGAGGCGCCAGTTTCCCACCCAGACGCGCCATTTACTCTCCTCCGCTCCCGCCTCGCCCAGGCTCCCCCGACTCATGCGCTCGAAGTAACGGTGCTGCCGGGCCGCGAGGTCGGAGAGGGCGAAATGGGCGAAGTAGAGGTTTCGCAGAGCCCAGCGGGAGCGGAGTTCGTCCCGGCCGGGGGGGCGAAGGCCACTCCGGAAAAAGGTGAGCTGGAAGCCGAAGCGTTTCTGGCCCGGCCCCTCCAGGTGGCCTGTGTAGTACCACCATTCGGTGCGGAATGCGGGGTGGGCGAAGTGGTCCCGGGGGAACCGGAAGCGGTAGCCCGGAAGGGCAAGGCGCCACCCCCCCTCCCCCGCCGCGCCGGCGCGGCCCCGGGGCGCGGGGCCCGCCTCCCCTTCTCTCCCCGGGGGCGTGGCGCCCCCGAGCGCAAGGGCGCAGGCCAGGACCAGGGCGAAGGGGAGGCGCCTTTCCCCCTTACTCACGGCGAACCGCCTCCGCCGTTGGGAGCCTCGCCGCCAGGCGCGCGGCGGGGAGCCCCCCCAGGAGAGCGGCGAAGAGGACGATGGCGAGATAGCCCATCACCGGGCCGAAGGGGAAATGAAACTGGATGGTCCAGCCGAAGCTCTGCTTGTTGATGACGTGGATGAGCACCAGCGAGAGGGCGAGGCCCGCGCCTGCTCCCAGCATCCCCGCCACCGTCGCCACAAGGCCCGCCTCGCCCAGCACAATCCGGAAGAGGCCGAAGCGCGTGAAACCCAGCGAGCGAAGGGCCCCGAACTCCCGCCTCCTCTCCAGGACGTTCGCCGAGAGGGAGCCGACTACCCCCAGCACCGCCACGAGGACGGCGATGGCCTCCAGGGCGTAGGTGATGGTGAAGGTCTGGTCGAAGACCTCCAGTACCCTGCGCCTGAGGTCAAAGTTGGTGAAAACGAGCATGCCCGAGCGGGGGCCGAAGAGGCCGGCGACCTCCCGGCGGACCCTCTCGCGGTCGGCCCCGGGGGCGAGGTAGATGCCGAGGGTGGTGAGGCGGCTGTCTCGCCAGTGCTTCTTATAGAGGCCCCGGTCGATGGTCACCATGCCCCCCTCGGTCGCGTAGTCATAGAATACGCCCGCCACTCGGAGGGAGAGCTCCCCCGCCGGCGTCGCCAGCCGCAGCCGGTCCCCACGCCCGAGGCCGAAGCGGAGGGCGAAGGTCTCGCTTATGACCGCCTCTCCCTCCCTCCTTGCCCTCTCCAGCACCTGGCGAGAATTTCCGTCCAAGAAGAGGAGCTTCCCCCTGCGGGCCAACACCCCGAAGTCCCCCGCCCCGAGGAGGAAGGTACCCCCCTCGGCGGGCACCCGGAGTGCCCGGAAGGCGTCCACATCCGCTACACCCGGGACGCGCGCCACCCTGGCGGCGTACTCCTCGGCGAAGGTCGCTCGAGAGCCCTTGATGAAGCGGGAGGCGGGGGCGGCGTAGAGGTCCGCCCGGATGGTCTGCTCCACCCACACCTCCACCGTCCTCCGAAAACTCCCCACCATCACCACCAGGCTCACCACCATGGCAACGGCCACCGCGAGGGCGGCCACGGTCGCCGCATTGCGGCGGAGCGCGCGGGCGAAGCCGAGCAGGCTCAGAAGGGCGATCGGCATCCCCCGGATGGGACGCCGGAGCAGGGCCGCCACGAGCCGCATGGCCCCCGGGGCGAGGAGCGAGGTCCCAGCCAGGATGAGGAACGCGGAGAGGTAGCCGAAGAGCGGAACGCCCCCTACAGCGGGCTGGCGCGCCAGCAGGTAGGCGAAGAGGGTGAGCGCCCCGCCCGCGAGGGCGAGGAGGCCCGAGCGGCTGCGCTCGCGGATCAGCCCCGCCTCGCCCGCCTGCGCCCGAGCGGGAGGCACGCGGGAGGCCTCCCAGGCCGGAAGGAGGGAGGAGAGGGTAGCAACCCCCACGCCCACCAGGAACGTCCCGCCCAGCAGGCGGGGGGGGAGGACGAGTTCGGTCACGCGCAGGAAACTGTAGAGGTTGCTCACCGTGCGCGTCATGGCTTCCAGCGCCCCCCGGGCCATGGCCGCCCCCAGGGCTACCCCGAGGATCGCCCCCGCCGCGCCCAGCAGCGCGCCCTCGGCGAGGAAAAGGCCCCAGATGGCCCGGGCCGAGAGGCCCAGCCCCCGGAGCGTGCCGATCTCCGCCCGCCGGCGCACCACCGCCGTCGAGGCGGCGTTGTAGATGAGGAAGAGGCCGACCGCGAGGGCGATGTAGCTCAGCACCGCCAGGTTGAGCTGGAAGGAGCCGAGCATCTTGTCCACCTGGGCGCTGCGCCGCTCGGGGCGCTCCACCCGCACGTGGGGCGGGAGGCGACTCTCCAGGCTGGCGCGAACCTCCTCCAGCCTCCGGGGGTCTTCGAGCTCGACGTCGATGCGGTCGAGCCGGCCCAATTTCCCGAACGCCTCCTGGGCGGCCGCAATATCGAGTAGGGCGAGGTGCCCCCCCAGAGCCCGCGCCGCCCCCCTCTCGGCGAGGAGCCCGCGGATGGTGAAGGCGCGGCTCTGGGCGCCGAGGGCGAGGCGGAGGGTGTCCCCCACGCGCAGGCCCCGCTCCCCGGCGAAGCGCCGGGTGAGGAAGATGGTGTCGGGCTCGGCCAGGTCCGAGAGGCGAAGGGCCCGGCCCCCCTCCGTCGGCAGAAGCCGGTAGTCGCGGAAGAACCCCTCGCTCAGAGTGTCCACTCCGAGCACCAGAAGGACAGCCCGGGGCTTCCCGGGAGCGAGGGCGGTGGTCTGCAGGAGGGGCGTCGCGCGGGCCACTCCGCGCGTCCCCTTGACGGCCAGGAAGAGCTGCTCATCCATCCCCGCCTCCCCTGCCGCCACCTGGAGGTGAGTGCGGCCAGCGACGGCGTCCAGGCTCGCCTTGAAGGCGGCCGTGACGTTGGCGTTGGCGAGATGGATCGCAAGGTAGGCCCCCACCCCGAGGGCGACGCCGAGAAGGGTGACTCCCGTACGGAGCTTGTCCCCCCAGAGGCGCCGGAAGGCCACCCACCGGAGGAGAGAAAGTGCTCCCCTCATCCCACCTCCTCCACCCCGAGGACCCCGTCGCGCAGGGGCAGCCTCCGGAGGGCGAAGGAGGCCGCCTCGGGGCTGTGGGTGGCGAGGACGATGGTGTGCCCCTCCCGGTTCAGGTCCGCCAGCAGTTCCAGCACCTCCCGACCGAGGCGCGCATCGAGGTCCCCCGTGGGCTCATCGGCGAGCACCATGGCCGGGCCGTGCACCACCGCCCGGGCGATGGCCACCCGCTGCATCTCGCCGCCCGAGAGCTCGTGGGGGAAGTGGCGCGCCCTGGGAAGGAGACCCACCCGCCGCAGTGCGCTCTCGGTGCGCCCTTGCACCTCCTCCCGACCCAGGCCGTTCAGCACCAGCGGCAGGGCCACGTTCTCCCAAGCGCTCAGGGTGGAGAGGAGGTTGAAAAACTGATAGATGAAGCCCACCCGGGAACGGCGGATCCGGCTGAGCTCCCGGTCTCCGAGGCCCCGGAGGGGGCGGCCATCGAGCCAGACCTCTCCCCGGGTGGGGATGTCGAGGGCACCCATGAGATGGAGCAAAGTGCTCTTCCCGCAGCCGCTCGGCCCTTCGACAGCCAGGAACTCCCCGGGGCGGACCTCGAGGCTCACGCCCCGCAGCGCGCGCACCCGCTCCTCCCCCCGGACGTAGTCCTTGTCCACCTCCACCAGCCGGACGACCGGAGGGGTTCCCTCCTTCCCCATGGCTTCCCGACGGGCCACCATCTTCCTCACCGCCAAGGACTTAGAGCACTCCCGGCGCTTCTACACCGAAGACCTGGGGCTCCAGGAGTCGAGCGCGGCCTCAAATCATGTGGCCTACGAGCTGGGGAGCTGAGTCGGCCCCTCGCGCCCTGAGACAAAAAAAACGCCGTCCCCGCCTCGCCGGGGCGGCGTCGGTTTGTCCGCGGCGGGGTCCCCCGCCCCCTACCCCTAGCTGTGGCCGTCCCCGGGGTGCCCGCCTCCGTGATACCAGGTGTCCCCGCCGTGGAGGAGGCTCTCCAGGTCGCCCTGCCCGAGGCGCGCCTTGGCGGCTTTCACCTGGCCGCCGAGAGCCTCCTCATAGGTGGGCCTCTCCACCGCGTGGAACACCCCCAGGGGCACCGGGAAGGGGCCACTGCCGGTGAACTGCGAGAGGAGGAAAGCGTAGGATGGGTCGGGGTTGTGTTCGTCGTGGACGAGGAGGTCTTCCTCCCGCACCCCCTCCCCGAGGGTCACCACCTCCGGAGTCAACCCCCACAGGCGGATGCCCTTATTCCGCTCTTTCCCGAAGAGGAGGGGCTTGCCGTGCTCGAGGTAGAGGGCGTGTTCTTCCCTCATCCCCCTGTCGCTCACGAGGGCGAAAGCTCCGTCGTTGAAGACGATGCAGTTTTGGAGGACCTCTATGAAGGCCGTCCCCTTGTGGAGGGCGGCCCGCCGGAACACCTCGGCCATGTGCTTCTGGTCCACGTCCACCGCGCGGGCGGCGAAACTCGCGCCCGCCCCCAGCGCCACCGAGATGGGGTTCACCGGCTCTTCCACCGAGCCCACGGGACTGGACTTGGTCTTTTTGCCCACCTCGGAGGTGGGCGAGAGCTGGCCCTTGGTCAGGCCGT
Organism: Nitrospinota bacterium; assembly: GCA_046759145.1. GTDB lineage: Bacteria > UBA8248 > UBA8248 > UBA8248 > JBHIBR01 > JBHIBR01. The sequence goes on from JBHIBR010000026.1 coordinate 6,546, forward strand.
AGATGCGGTTGTTGAAGACGACGATGTTGATGTCCACGTTGCGACGCATGGTGTGGAGGATGTGGTTGCCCCCGATGCTGAGGGCGTCGCCGTCGCCCGCCATGACCCAGACCTGGAGGTCGGGGCGCATGACCTTGATCCCGGTGGCGATGGCGGGCGCGCGGCCGTGGATGCCGTGGACCCCGTAGGTGTTCATGTAATAGGGGAAGCGGGAGGAGCAGCCGATGCCCGAGACAAAGACGTACTTCTCGGGGGGGAGGCCCAGCTCGGGGAGCACCTTCTGCATCTGCGCCAGGATGGCGAAGTCCCCGCAGCCGGGGCACCAGCGGACCATCTGGTCCGAGGCGAAATCCTTCCGGCTCAGTCCGCCCCGCTCGCCGTCGGTTCTATGGCCGCTTTCGGTGCCCATGAGAGGAGTTCCTCTACCTTGGCCCTCACCTCGGAGACCTTGAAGGGCTGGCCCTGGACCTTGTGGAGGCCGACGGCGTCCACCAGGAACTCGGCCCGCACCACCTTCAGAAGCTGGCCCATGTTCATCTCCGGGATGAGCACCTTGTTATAACGCCCCAGCACCTCCCCCAGGTTGGAGGGGAAGGGGTTCAAGTGGCGCAGGTGGGCGGCGGCCACGGGGGCGCCCTCCTCCAGGAGGCTCTCCACCGCGGCGGCGATGGGGCCTCGGCTGCACCCCCAGCCCAGCACCAGCAGTTCCCCCTCCTCGGGGCCCATCACCTGGAGGGGGGGGATGTCCCAGGCGATGCGCGCCACCTTCTCCGCCCGCAGCTCGGTCATCAGCTGGTGGTTGGCGGGGTCATAGCAGACGCCGCCCGTGATGTGCTCTTTCTCCAGGCCGCCGATCCGGTGGGCCATGCCGGGCGTGCCGGGCACCACCCAGGGCCGGGCCAGGGTCTCCTCGTCCCGCAGGTAGGGCGCGAAGCCCTCGGGGTCGGTCCGGAACTGGGCGGAGAGCTTCGGCAGATCCCCCACCTTCGGGATGAGCCAGGGCTCCGCCCCGTTCGCCAGGGAGCCGTCGCTGATCAGGATGACGGGCGTCATATACTTGGTGGTGATCCGGGCCGCCTCGATGGCACACCAGAAGCAGTCGGTGGGCGTCGAGGCGGCCACCACCGGGATGGGGCTCTCGCTGTTGCGGCCGAAAAGCGCCAGCAGGAGGTCCCCCTGCTCCGTCTTGGTCGGCAGCCCCGTGCTCGGCCCCGCCCGCTGGATGTCGCACACGATGAGGGGCACCTCCATCATCACCGCCAGGTTGATGGACTCGGACTTGAGGGCGAGGCCCGGCCCGCTCGTCCCCGTCACCCCCAGGCAGCCCGCAAAGGAGGCGCCGATGGCGGCCGCGCACGCCGCGATCTCGTCCTCGGCCTGGAAGGTGTAGACCTCGAAGTTTTTGTGCAGGGCGAGCTCATGGAGCACGTCGCTGGCGGGGGTGATGGGGTAGCTGCCGTAGAAGAGCTTGAGCCCGAGCAGGCGGCTTCCCGCGATGAGCCCCAGGGCCATGGCCTGGTTGCCGGTGATGTTGCGGTAAGTGCCCGGCGGGTAGACCGCCTCCCGGACCACGTAATGGGTGGAGAAGATCTCCGCCGTCTCCCCGAAGTGGTATCCCGCGAGGAGCGCCCGCCGGTTGGCCTCGGCGATCTCGGGCCGATTGCCGAAGCGCTTCTGGACCCACTCCAGGGTCCTCTCCACCGGCCGGGTGTACAACCAGCACATCAGCCCCAGGGCGAAGAAGTTCTTGCACCGGTCCGCCGTGTTCACCGGTAGCCCGAGACCCTCGAGCGCCATGCGCGTGTGGGCAGATAGGTCCAGGGCGTGGACGGTGAACCGGGAGAGGCTTCCGTCCGTGAGGGGATTGCCCTTCCAGCCCGCCCTCTGGAGGCTCTTCTCATCGAAGCTGGCGGTGTTGGCGATGATGGTCCCCCCCGGCCGCAAGTCCTTGATGTTCGCCTTGAGGGCGGCGGGGTTCATCGCAACCAGCACGTCCACAGAGTCGCCCGGGGTGTGGATGTCTCGGCTGCTGAAGTTGATCTGGAAGCCGCTCACCCCCGCCAGCGTCCCCGCCGGAGCCCGGATCTCGGCCGGGAAGTCGGGAAAAGTGCTCAGGTCATTGCCCGCGAGGGCGCTGGCGACGGTGAACCGCTCCCCCGTGAGCTGCATCCCATCGCCCGAGTCGCCGGCGAAACGAATGACAACCGTCTCCACCTCCTCGAGGTGCTTCGGGGGATGCTCGCTGACCTCCGCCGAACCCGAATCGGACATAACTGTTTACCCCCTCCGCCGTTCCGCTCCGCATCGTTCGGGACAGATACTTCCTCCCCCGCCCGCAACCGCCCGCTGGGGCGCGTTGCCGGCGCAAAGCCGCGGAGCGTGCACGATTTTATTATCCCGCGGTCCGGTCCCCCGGTCAATGCCCCCCACCGGCCCCGCCCTCTCCCGCGAGGCCCGGTTGAGGCGCGATTTCCTTCATCGCCGAGAGGACGACCTCCACGTGCTCCTCCAGGGGGACCCCAAGCTCCGCCGCCCCCCGCTCGATGTCCTCCCGTTTCACCCCTTTGGCGAAGGCCTTGTCCTTCCACTTCTTCCGGACCGAGCGCACGTCCACCTCCCGCACGTCCTTGGAGGGTCGCACCAGCGCCACCGCCGTGATGAGACCCACCAGCTCGTCCACCGCGAACAGGGCCTGCGCCATGCGCGTCCGCCGGGGCACCCCCGTGTACTCGGCGTGGCCCAGGACCGCCTCCACCACCTCCTCGGGGTAACCCCTTTCCCGGAGTATCTTGGCCCCCTCGTAAGGGTGGGAGTCAGGCGAGGGGTTGCGCTCGTAGTCGAAGTCGTGGATGAGGCCGGCGATGCCCCACTCCTCCTCGTCCTCGCCGAAGCGGCGCGCATAGGCCCGCATGGCGGCCTCGACGCCCAGGGCGTGCTTGCGGAGGTTGTCCCCTTCGGTATAGGCGAAGAGGAGGGCTTCGGCCTCGGCGCGGCTCGAGCTCACGCGGCCTCCTCGGAGGAAGGGGGTTGATATCGGATGCTCCCCACTACCCTACCACAGCCCGGAAGGGGCGCGCAAAGAGGAAGAATTCCCGGCTCTCCCGGATGTTCCGCTTCCCCGCGCACGCCTCTCGGGGAGCCTCCGGCCTCATCCCCGAGGCCGGTCTTTCGGAAGATAGGCCGTGAAGAGGAGGCCGAGGAGGAGGAAGAGCGGCAACACCCAGAAGGCGCGGAGGAGCCCCACCCGCTCGGCGACGATGGAGATGGGAAGAACCGAGAAGCTGGCCGCGCCCCACGAGAACCCCAGCGTGAGCGCGCTTGCGAAGCCGCGGTGAGAAGGAAGGAATTCCTGGGCGAAGGCCATACTGACCCCCATGGGCATGTACAGGCCCGCTCCCAGGATTGCCACGGGGAAGAGACCCAGCCGGGGGGGCGCCGAAAGAAAGCCGATCAAGCCGATGAGTGCCAAGACAAACCCGATGGATATGACCTTCCGCTTCCCGAAGCGCTCCGAGAGTGCGCCACCGAGCATGACCCCCGCCATGCCGAAGAAGAGCAGGATGGAGCTCGCGATCCCTCCCTGCCAAAGGCCCATGCCCCTCTCCACATACATCGTGGGCAGGAAACCCTGAAGATTGATCGTAACGGTCGCCCGGGAAATCGTGACGACCAACAGAGTGAGAATCGGGAGCCTCGCCTTCCACATCGCCCGGCCGAGTCCTCGAAGAATGGTGGAGCCTTCACCTGCGGCAGCGGCGGGATCGGGCTTTGGAAGGCCGCGCATGACACCGATGACGGCAACCAAGTTGACGATCACGTAGAGCCAGAGCCACTCCATTCCCCACCATTTCGCCACGAAGATGGCCACGAGCGGCCCCAGGGAAAATCCGAGTCTGCCTCCGCTGATGAAGACGCTCACGGCGAGGCTGCGGTGGGTGTCGCTCAGCGCTCCCGCCCGGGAGGCCATGTCGGGATGAGCCAGGCCGGCGAGGATCCCTCCGAATGGGATGATGATAGCCACGGCCGTGAAGGTGGGCAGCCATCCGACCGCGGTGAGACAGAAAGCGCTGCCCACCAGCCCGGCCGCCAGCCAGGGGAGGCGGGGCCAGCGGTCCACCAGGATGGCCGTCAAGGGCTGGCTCAGGGCGTTGCTCATCGAGAGAAGGTAGACCAGCACCCCGGCCGACCCCAGGGAGACCTGGAACTTCTCGCGCAGGAGGGGAAGCAGCGGGCCGAGGAAGCTGACCTGGCTGTCCACCAGGAAGTGGGCCAGGAACAAAAGGCCCATTCCGACCCACGGCAGGGCTTCGGAGGCTTCTCCGAGGGTGGCTCCCGGGCGGATCGCGTTGCGGTCCCCCTCCCGCCTCACGCCCCACCCCCGGCGAGGGCGAGGCTCGGAACCGGGGTGAGGGGGCAGGCCGCCGCGGCCAAGGCGGCCAGCAGGGCAAGGACGGACGAAGCCCAGGCTATCGCGGTCAGCGCAAGGGCGTCGTCCAGTTCCCGGCAGGCGAGCAATCCACCGTCTGAGGTGAT
>JBHIBR010000027.1:0-11052 GCA_046759145.1 Nitrospinota bacterium
GACGCCCTCTTCGGTCGCAGGGGGATATGCCATGGCCGCCTCTGGGCGGGTCCGGCCGCGCCCTCCAGGCCCGCCTCCACGCCTAGCAGCGGGCTCGGGCCACGGCGGCAGATGGGGAGGGGGCTCTTCCCGCCTGGGGCGGGAGGCGCCCACCGGGCCGACCCTCTCGCTTCGGCCCCGCCCTCGGGGAGCGGGCGCCGGGATTATCGGGAGGGTTTGCCCCCGCCGCAATGCCGTGTGGGGGAGAATTTTTTGAACCCGGCAGATGCCAGGTGGGCGCCGGGCGAAGGATTTCAGGCCTCCCGGAACTCTCTGTGCCGGGTCCGGCGCAACCTCCTTCTGGCCTGGCCCCCGTGGTTTTGATGTTAGGTCAAAAAATCTCGCCCATCACGCACATGGCAGGGGCAAACCATCCTTTCGTGCCAGCAACATTCTACAGGATAAACAAAGCGGGCTCAACCGAAAACGCCGTCCTAGAGAGCGCGCTCCACCATCTGGAGGATCCGCTCCGCCCGGCGCGAGATCTCCCTCCGCTCAACCTCCATCTGTTGGCGCACCTCGAAGAGTTCCCCCGTGATGTTGAGGGCGGCCAGGAGCGCCACCTTCAGGGGTTCAGGGCTCTGGTGGGCGGCCCGCCGCACGCGCTCATCCACGAAGCGGGCGAGTTCCCTGGCAAAGGGCTCATCCGCCTCCGTGCGGAGCACGAGGGACTGCCCAAAAATGTCCACCTTGACCACCTGCTCTGCCACCTCCTTCCCCCCTCACTCCTCATTGGCGGGGAGCTGGGCGAGGATCCGCCCCACCCTCTCGCGCATCTCCCCCCGCTCCGAGCGCAGGCGAAGGAGCGCCTCGTTCAGGTTCTGGAGCTCCTGAACTCGGGTCCGCACGCGGTTCCGCTCGCTCTCCGCCTGCTCCTCGAGCACCTTCACCCAGGCTTGCAGCTCATCCTGCTCCTTCCGAAGAACCCGGGGCTCCTGGAGAAGCCTCCCGACGCCTTCTTCCAGGGACTCCAGCTCCTCGATCACCATGGGCATCCCGCACGCGACCTGAAGGACGGCAGCATCCTAGGGACCCCCGCTTTTCTCTGTCAAGCTAGCCCTTGCGAAGGGTCGCCCCGAGGCGCGCCTCCAGGCTTTCGACTATGGAGCGGAAGATCCCCTCCACCTCGGCGTCAGTGAGCGTGCGGTCCTCCGCCCGGAAGGTGAGGGAGAAGGCGAGGCTTCGCCGGTCCGAGGGGATCCGCTCCCCCTCGTAGAGGTCGAACAGGCGCACCCCGCGCACGAGCTCCCCGCCGGCCTCCCGGATGACCTCCTCCACCGTGCCGCTCGCCACGCCGCGGCCCACGAGCACCGAAAGGTCCCGGTAGCTCGCAGGATGCCGGGCGAGGGCCCGGTGGCGGCGATCCCCCTTCGCAAACGCCGCGATCCGCTCGAGGTCGAGCTCGAAGAGGTGGACTCGGTCCCGGAAATCCCAGGCCCTGGTAGCCTCTTCGGAGAGGGCGCCCGCAACCCCCACCCACTCCCCCTCCCAGAGGAACTCGGCCGCGCGGGCGGGGTCGAGGTAGGGCTCTTGCCCCCTCTGCCAGCGGGGCGCGGGAAGGGAGAGGGATTCCGCCAAGGTCTCCACCATCCCCTTGAGGAAGAAGAAGTCCCGGGGCTGGCGGCTCTCCGGCCAGGGCCCGGGCGCGGCCCGCTCCGTGCCCACGGCCGCCAGCCTCGTCACCTCGCGGGGAAGCTGCCGGCCCGGCTCGGGATGGAAGGTCCGGCCCAGCTCGAAGAGCATGGCGTCGCTCACCCCGCGGTTCTGGTTCAGCACCAGCGCGTCGAGCAAGCCGGGGAGGAGGCTCGTCCGCATCAGCGACATCTCGGCGCTGAGCGGATTGCGCAGCGGGAGGGCGCGACGCAGGGGGTGGCCCTCCGGGAGGCCCAGACGGTCCAGGGCGCGGGGGCCCATGAAGCTCATGCCGATGGTCTCGCAGAAGCCCGCGCCCACGAGGGTCTCCCGCGCCTTGCGGCGGAGCTCCGCCCCCGGGTCCCTGGAGGGGGGAGGTACGCGGCTCGGGGGGAGGGTGGAGGGGACTGCGCCGTAGCCGTGCCTGCGCGCCACTTCCTCGATGAGGTCCACCTCGCGCTCCAGGTCGGGCCGGTAGGTGGGCACCTCCACCTCGAGCCGGCCGTCCCCCTCCGAGATCACGCGGACCCCCAGTCCCTGGAGGTGCGCCCGGATGGTCTCCGCCCCAAGCCTCATCCCCACCAGAGCCTCCGCCCTCCCCACGCGCAGGGAGAGGCGGGAAGGCGAAAGCGGCTTCGGCCGGCAATCCACCACCCCCCGGGCCACCTCGCCGCCGGCCAGCTCGGCCAGGAGCGCGGCCGCCCGGTCGAGGGCGCGGACGGTGATGCCCCGGTCGGCCCCCCGTTCGAAACGATAAGAGGCCTCCGAGGAGAGGCCCAGGCGGCGGACGGTGCGCCGGATGGTGGTGGGGGAGAAGTAGGCGCTCTCGAGCAGGAGGTCGCGGGTGCTGTCGGTCACCTCGCTGTTGGCGCCTCCCATCACCCCTCCGATGGCCACCGCCCTTCGAGCGTCGCAGATCATGAGGTCCTCGGGGGTGAGGGAACGCCTCTGCCCGTCCAGGGTCTCGAAGGGCCCGTCCTCAGGCCGCCAGCAGCGGACCACGATGCGGCCCTCCTCCAGGCGCGCGTGGTCGAAGGCGTGGAGGGGCTGGCCCAGCTCCAGCATGACGTAGTTGGTGATGTCCACCACGTTGCTGATGGGGCGCATCCCCGCCGCCCGGAGGCGCTGCTGGAGCCAGAAGGGAGAGGGGCCGACCCTCACCCCGCGGACGACCCGGGCGGCGTAACGGGGGCAGCGGTCGGGGTCCCAGATCTCGACCCGCGTGAGGCTCTCGACCTCCGGGCCCTCCTCCCGCAGGGAGAAAGAAGGGGACCGCAGCTCCCCGCCCACAATCGCGGCCACCTCCCGGGCCACCCCAAGGACCGCGAGGCAATCGGGCCGGTTGGGCGTGACGGCGATGTCGAGGACGGTATCTTCGAGGGAGAGGGCTTCGGCCAGCGGGGCGCCCAGGGGGACGTCCCGGGGGAGCAGGAGGATGCCCGAGGCGTCCTCCCCCAGGCCGAGCTCGCTCTCAGAACACAGCATCCCCTCCGAGACCTCCCCCCGGATGCGGGCCTCCGCCACCCGGGGCCCGCCCGGCAGGACCGCCTCCGGGAGGGCGAGGGCAACCCGCTCGCCCACAGCCAGGTTGGGGGCGCCGCACACCACCTGGCGCACCCCCCGGCCGTCCCGCACCCGGCAGAGGGAGAGGCGTTCGGCCCGGGGGTGGGGGAGGATGGACTCCACCTCGCCCACCACCACCCCCTCGAGCCCCTCTCCGAGGCGCTCCACCGCCTCCACGTCCAGCCCCACCATCGAGAGGGCCTCGGCCAGCCCCCCCGGCGTGAGGGCGAAGTCTACGCACTCGCGAAGCCACCGCAGGCTGATGCGCACGGAAGGTCCCTCAGAACTGGCCGAGGAAACGCAGGTCTCCCTCGAAGAAGAGGCGGATGTCGTCGATGCCGAACTTGAGCATGGCCACACGCTCCACGCCCAGGCCGAAGGCGAAGCCCGTGTAGCGCTCCGCGTCGTAGCCCACATAGCTGAACACGGCCGGGTCCACCATCCCCGCCCCCAGGATCTCCAGCCAGCCCGTCCCCCCGCACACCCGGCAGCCCCCGCCCCCGCAGAGGACGCAGGCCATGTCCACCTCGGCGCTCGGCTCGGTGAAGGGGAAGAAGCTCGGCCGGAAGCGCACCCCCACCTCCTCGCCGAACATCCGGTGGACGAACAACTCGAGGGTGCCCTTGAGGTCCGCGAAGGTCACCCCCTCGTCCACCAGCAGGCCCTCCACCTGGTGGAACATGGGCGAGTGGCTCGCGTCGGCGTCGCAACGGTACACCCTGCCCGGGACGATGACCTTCACCGGAGGTGGCTGGCGCTCCATCACCCGCACCTGGACGGGGGAGGTGTGGGTGCGCAGCACCACGTCGTCGGACACGTAGAAGGTGGCCTGCATGTCCCGGGCGGGGTGGTCGCGGGGGATGTTGAGGGCCTCGAAATTGTAGTAGTCCAGCTCCACCTCCGGCCCCTCGACCACGGCGAAGCCGAGCCCGGCGAAGATGGCCACGATCTCGTCCAGGGTCTGGGTGATGGGGTGGAGGCGCCCCCTCCGCACCGGGCGGCCCGGCAGGGTGATGTCGAGGCCGGGCGGGGGCTGGACGGCCGCCGCCCGGAGGCCCTCGCGTCTCTCCTCGAGGGCGCGCTCCAGGGCGACCTTCACCCGGTTCCCCTCCCGGCCCGCCCGGGGGCGCTCCTCCGGAGGGAGCTGGCCCACGCTCCGGAGCAGCTGGGTGAGGGCGCCCCGACGGCCCAGATAGCGCACCCGCACCTCTTCCAGGGCCCGCTCATCGGGCGCGGCCCGGATGGTCGCCAGCGCCTCCTCCTCGATGGCTGTTAAGGCTTCCCACATGGGGATAAAAGAAGGGCCCGCGCCGGAGGCCCTCGGCGGCGGCTCTCCCTCGGGCGGGGGGCCCGCGCCGCCCTCAGCCCCCTGCCTCCGCCCGCCGCCCGGCCTTGGCGACCTCCACCAACTTCTGGAAGGCCGCAGGGTCGGAGGCGGCGAGGTCGGCGAGGACCTTCCGGTCCAGGGAGACCCCGGCCCTCTGGAGGCCGTCCATGAGCCGGCTGTAAGAGACGCCCCCCAGGCGGGCGGCGGCGTTGATGCGGATGATCCAAAGGGAACGGAACTGGCGCTTGCGCTGGCGCCGGTCCCGGTAGGCGTAGGCGAGGGCCCGGTGGAGGCTCTCCTTGGCCGTCCGATAGAGGCGGCCGCGGGCTCCGTAGTATCCCTTGGTCTGCTTGAGGAGACGCTTGCGGCGGCGGCGCGTGGCAGGGCCGGCCGTGGACCTGGGCATTTTGGTGCTCTCCTTTTGTCCTCCTCAGGGGGGCCGGGGCTCAGCCGTAAGGGAGAAGGCGCTTCACGTGGCCGGCGTCGGCGGCATCCACCAGTGCCGGAGGGCGCAGCTCCCGTTTCCGCTTGGAGGCCTTCTTCGTCAGGATATGACGGCGGAAGGCCCGGTTGCGCCGGAGCTTCCCCCCGCCGGTGCGGCGGAAGCGCTTGGCGGCCCCTTTATTGGTCTTGAGCTTGGGCATCTTCCCCCCCGCCGGATGGGGCAGGAGCCGCTTGGGAGGCCGCGGCCGCCTCGGCCCGCGCGGCCGCGCGCACCCTCGGCCGGGGAGAGAGGAGCATGGTCATGTTGCGCCCCTCCATCGAGGGCTGCTGCTCCCGCTGGGCCAGCTCGGCCATGTCCTGGGTGAGGCGGTCGAGGAGCTTCGTCCCCAGCTCGGGGCGTGTGACCTCGCGGCCCCGGAACATGATGGTCACCTTCACCTTGTGGCCCTCCCGCAGGAAGCGCTCGGCGTTGCGGGCCTTGAACTGGTAGTCGTGGGTCTCGATCTTGACCCGCATCTTCACCTCTTTGACCTGGATGTGGCGCTGCTTCTTGCGGGCCTCCTGGGAGCGCTTGCTCTGGACGTACTTGTACTTGCCGAAGTCCATGATCTTGCAGACGGGAGGATCCGTCGTGGGGGCCACCTCCACCAGGTCCAGCTCGCGCTCCTCGGCCGCCGCCAGGGCTTCGGCGATGGGAAGGATGCCCAGCTGGCCACCGTCCTCGTCGATGACCCGCACCTCCCGCACCCGAATCTGATGGTTGACCCGGAGGGTCTTGCTGATAACCTACCTCCTCTGCTGGGCCGCCTCGGCGGGCTCCCCCGCGGGCGAGGGGGCCAAGGCCCGGCTCTCCACGTCCCGGCGGATGCGCTCCACCACGGCCTCTATGCTCTGGGGGCCCAGGTCACCGGCACCCCGCACGCGAAGCGCGACCCGTCCCCCTTCCGCCTCCCGCCGGCCCACCACAAGCATGTAGGGCACTCTCTCCAGCTGGGCCTCGCGCACCTTGTAGCCCACCTTCTCGTTGCGGTAGTCCCCCTCCACCCGCAATCCCGCCCCCCGCAACCGCTCCTCCACCCCCCGGGCGAAGGGGACCTGGGCGTCGGTGATGGTCATCACCCTGGCCTGGACGGGGGCGAGCCAGGTGGGGAAGGCCCCCGCGTAGTGCTCGATGAGCCCGCCCACGAATCGCTCCATGGAGCCCAGCACGGTGCGGTGGACCATCACCGCCTCGTGGGGCCTCCCGTCCGGGCCCGCGAAGCTCACCCCGAAGCGCCGGGGCATGTTGAAGTCGAACTGGATGGTGGGCCCCTGCCAGCCCCGCCCCAGGGCGTCCACCATCTTGATGTCGATCTTCGGTCCGTAGAAGGCGCTCTCCCCGACGACCCGCCGGTAGGGGAGCCCCCGGATCTGGAGGGCGCGCTCCAAGGCGCTCTCGGCGGCCGCCCAGTCGCTCTCTTCCCCCGCGTAGCGCTCCATCTGGGCGGGGTCGTGGAGGGAGAGGTCCACCTGGAACTCCCGGTAGCCGAAGGTCTCTAGCATGAAGCAGGCCAGGTCGATCACCCCCACCACCTCGTCCTGCACCTGCTCCGGGGTGCAGAAGATGTGGGCGTCGTCCTGCGTGAAGCCCCGCACCCGGAGCATCCCGTGCAGCACCCCCGAGCGCTCATAGCGGTAGACCGTCCCCAGCTCGGCGTAACGGATGGGAAGCTCCCGGTAGCTGTGGAGCCTCTCCTTGTAGATGAGGATGTGGCCCGGGCAGTTCATGGGCTTGACCACGTACTCGTCGTGGTCCACGTCGAGGACGTACATGTGCTCCCGGTAGAAGTCATAGTGGCCCGAGGTACGGAAGAGCTGGTCGCGCACCAGGTGGGGGACGCTCACGAACTGATAGCCCCGCCGCTGGTGTTCGTCCTCCCAGAAGCGCTCGATGGTCTTGCGGATGATGGTCCCCTTGGGCTGCCAGTAGATGAAGCCGCTGCCCGCCCGCTCGTCCACGATGTAGATGCCCAGCTGGCGGCCGAGCACCCGATGGTCGCGGCGCTTGGCCTCCTCGAGCCTCTCCAGGTGGGCGCGCAGCTGCTCCTCCGTGGGGAAGGAGGTGCCGTAGATGCGCTGGAGCTGGGGGTTCCTCTCATCCCCCTTCCAGTAGGCCCCGGCCACCGAGAGGAGCTTGAAGGCTTTGAGCCTCCCCGTGCTGGGCACGTGAGGCCCCCGGCACAGGTCCACGAAGTCCCCCTGCCAGTAGGCCGTGATCTCCTCCCCCTCGGGCATCTCCCGGACGAGCTCGACCTTGTAGTCCTCTCCCCGGGAGCGGAAGAGCTCGATGGCCTCCTCGCGGCTCAGCACCTGCCGGCGCACGGGGAGGTCCACCTCCACGATCTCGCGCATGCGGGCTTCGATGCGCTCCAGGTCCTCGGGGGTGAAGGGCCGCTCGTAGTCGATGTCGTAGAAGAAGCCGTCCGTCAGGGGCGGGCCGATGGTGAGTTTGGCCCCGGGGAAGAGGTCCCTCACGGCCTGGGCCATAAGGTGCGCGGAGCTGTGACGGAAGACCTCCCGCCCGCTCTCATCCTCGAAGGTGAGGACCTCGTAGCGGGCGTCGGGAGGGAGCGGGTCTCGCAGGTCAACCACCCGGCCGTTGACCCTGAGGGCCAGCGCCTGTTCCGGAAACCGGGGGTGGGAGGCTACGCTCATATCGGGCGATGGGAGCGCCGTGTGTCGAGCTCTTCCCCCTCACAGAGGATCCGACAGACCGTCGCCCCCTCCGGGCGCGCGGCGCAACCATGCAGGAACAATGGTGGGCACGGACGGTTTCGAACCGCCGACCTCTTGCGCGTCAAGCAAGCGCTCTCCCACTGAGCTACGTGCCCAGAACTAGCGATCCAATACTAGAATTGCCCCCCACCCTTGTCAACCCGAAAAGGACAACTCCCTCAGTGCGCTGCGGGGGAGGGAGCCCTCTCGGCCACGGCCGCCCGGGGCAAGCGCCGCCGGGGCCGGGACTGCGCGGGGGCGGCCAGCAAGGCGTGGGCCAGCACCTGGGCCATGTCCTCCACCAGCTCCACCCGCACCTCGCGCCGCACGAAGGGGGGGATCTCCTTGAGGTCCTTCTCGTTCCCCTTGGGCAGGAGGACCAGGGGGATCCCCCCCCGGTGGGCGGCCAGGATCTTCTCCTTCACCCCGCCCACGGGCAGCACCTTCCCCCGCAGGGTCACCTCCCCCGTCATGGCCACGTCGTGGCGCACGCGCCTTCCCGTGAGGACGGAGAGGAGGGCGGTGGCCATGGTGATCCCCGCCGAGGGCCCGTCCTTGGGGATGGCCCCCTCGGGGACGTGGATGTGGATGTCCCGCTGGCGGTAGAAGTCGGGGGCGATGCCCAGCGCCTCCGCCCGCGAGCGGACGTAGGAGAGGGCGGCCCGACCCGACTCCTGCATGACGTTGCCCAGGGTGCCGGTGAGGGTGAGGCGCCCGCGCCCCTCCATGCAGGTGACCTCCACCACCATGAGCACTCCGCCCACTTCGGTCCAGGCGAGGCCCATGGCGGTGCCCACCTCGCTCTTGCCCTCGGGCCGCTCGGGCTTGTAGCGCGGCACACCCAGGTAGGCCTCCAGGTTGCGCGCCGTGAGGCGCGCGCCCGCTCCCCGCCCCCGGCGCACCAGCTCCCGGGCCACCTTCCGGCAAAGGGAGGCCACCTCGCGCTCGAGGTTCCGGACGCCCGCCTCCTGGGTGTACTCGCGGATGAGGCGGCGGAGGGCGGAATCGCTGATGCGCAGCATCCCCTCCCGCAAGCCGTGCTCCCGCATCTGCTTGGGGATGAGGAAGCGGCGGGCGATCTCCACCTTCTCGGGCTCGGTGTAGCCCGGCAGCCGGATCACCTCCACCCGGTCGAGGAGGGGTTGCGGGATGGTGTGCTGGAGGTTGGCGGTGGTGATGAACATCACCTCGCTGAGGTCGAAGTCCACCTCCAGGTAGTGGTCGCTGAAGCACCTGTTCTGTTCGGGGTCCAGCACCTCGAGCAGCGCGCTCGCCGGGTCCCCCCGGAAATCGCTGGAGAGCTTGTCCACCTCGTCCAGGAGGAAGACAGGGTTCCGCGTCCCCGCCCGCTTGACGCCCTGGACGATCCGCCCCGGCAGGGCGCCGATATAGGTTCGGCGGTGGCCCCGGATCTCCGCCTCGTCCCGCACCCCGCCCAGCGAGGCCCGCACGAAGCGCCGGCCCGTGGCCCGGGCGATGGAGCGACCCAGGGAGGTTTTCCCCACCCCGGGGGGTCCGACGAAGCAGAGGATGGGCCCCTTCATCCGCCCCACCAGCTGATGGACGGCCAGGTGCTCCAGGATGCGCTCCTTCACCTTCTCGAGGCCGTAGTGGTCCTCCTCCAGAATGCGCTCGGCCCGGCGCAGGTCGCGGTTCTCCCGGGAACGCTTCCTCCAGGGGACCTCCACGAGCCAGTCCACGTAGCTGCGCACCACGGTGGCCTCCGCCGAGAGGGAGGCCATGAGCTCGAGTTTCTTGAGCTCCTTGAGGGCCCTCTCCTCCACCTCTTTGGGCATGCGGGCCGCCTTCACCCTCCCCCGCAGCTCCTCCACCTCGGCCCGGAGGTCGTCGGCCTGGCCCAGCTCCTTCTGGATGGCCTTCATCTGTTCGGAGAGGTAGTACTCCCTCTGGCTGCGGTCCATCTGGCGCCGGACGCGGCCGCGCACCTTGCGCTCGAGGCGGAGCACCTCCACCTCGTGGGCGAGCAGCCGCGTGAGCTCGCTCAGCCGCGGCCCCAGCTCCGCCAGCTCCAGCAGGCGCTGCTTCTCGGGGAGCTTGAGGGGCATGTTGGCCGCCACCGCGTCCGCCACCGCCGAGGGGTCCTCCAGGTTCTCCACCTCGGTGAGCACATCGGGCGGGATGCGGTGGTTCAGACGGAGGTACTGTTCGAAGAGGTGCAGGAGATGGCGGCAGCGGGCCTCGAGCGCAGCGCTCCACCCGTCCGGCTCCTCAGCTGGCTCCGCGAGCGCCCGCAGCGCACCCCCCACCTCTTCCGCGCCCCGCAGCCGCATCCTGCGGATGCCCTCCACGAGCGCCTTGTAGCTCCCGTCGGAGAGCTTCGTCATCTGGAGCACCTCGGCCTCGGTCCCCACCTCGAAGAGGTCCTCCGGGCCGGGCTCCTCCAGGCGGCTCTCGCGCTGGGCCACCAGGAGGAGGGGGGACTTCTCCTGGAGGGCCATCTCCAGCGTCGCCATAGAGCGCTCCCGCCCCACGAAGAGCGGGACCATCACGTGGGGGAACACCACCATGTCCCGCAGGGGAAGGAGGGGCAGAGAGGGGGCGGCGGTCATGGGGGGCTTCCGGAGGGAAGTGCTCATGGCGCGCGGCCGGGGGGGAGGCTAGCTCGCCTTCTCGTACACCAGGAGGGGTTTCTCGCGGCGGGTGACCACCTCTTCGCCGATCACGCACTCCCTGATGTCCTGGAGGGAGGGGAGCTCGAACATGGTGTCCAGCATCAGCTCCTCGATGATGGCGCGCAGGCCACGGGCGCCGCTCTTGCGGGAGAGGGCTTCGCGGGCGATGGCCCGCAGGGCACCCTCGGTGAAACGGAGCAGGACGCTCTCGAACTCGAAGAGCTTCTTGTATTGCTTGACCAGGGCGTTGCGGGGCTCGACCAGGATGCGCACGAGGGCCCCCTCGTCCAGCTCCTCCAGCACCGCCACGACCGGCAGGCGCCCGATGAACTCGGGGATGAGCCCGTACTGGAGGAGGTCCTCCGGTTGCACCTGGTTCAGGATGGCGGTCACGTTCTGGGTCGAGCCGAACTGGATGTCCGCCTCGAACCCCATGGCCTTCTGCCCCACCCGGCGGCCGATGATCCTCTCCAACCCGTGGAAGGCTCCCCCGCAGATGAAGAGGACGTTGGTCGTGTCGACCTGGATGAACTCCTGGTGGGGGTGCTTCCGGCCCCCCTGGGGGGGGACGTTGGCCACGGTGCCCTCGATGATCTTGAGGAGCGCCTGCTGCACCCCCTCGCCCGACACGTCGCGGGTGATGGAGGGGTTCTCGCTCTT
>JBHIBR010000028.1:0-10946 GCA_046759145.1 Nitrospinota bacterium
ACCTAGCGCGCACGCGGCAGCTTGCCCGCTCGGCGCAGCCGACGCCTCACCTGCTCAAGAGATTCCCTCGGCTCCCGCGCCCGCGCTCGCGCCAGGCCGAGGTCGTAAAGATCCTCCCAAAGTTCGGAGTTCTTCTTGAGGTCGATGAGGACGGCGGTCTTCTTCCCGTCCTCATCCACTACAAACTGCACTCCCTTCACCGCTCGATTCCTCATAGACGCCTCTCCCGCGCGTATGTCGAACTACTGACTCTGTGGTTTCCCGATAACGCTCATTTCTTGGCTTGCCGCCGCACAATACGCTTGTCCCACCTCGCTCATAAGCTATCGACGGGGCTGTGCACCCCGAACCCCCCTATGTTTTTTATACGCTATTCCGGCTGAAAGGCCAAGTCCCATTTTTCCTCCAAGAGATCGCTGATACAGCACCCCATCATGCGGTGCGGACAAGCTTCCTCTCCCCGAGGGAGCGCACCCTCTAGTCGGTCGAGCTCCAGGGGATCCGGAGCGTCGCGGCGCGGCTTTCGAGGCTGCCGCACCCGGGGCCCGGCCATTATCCCGCCGGGAGGGGGCAGCCCGACACCCCCCGGGGGGGGCTCCCGTGTTAAGCTCCGGGCGGAGGGAGGCCGAGGCAGCACCCCTGTGGCCAAGAGGAGGATGGACGTGAGGAAGGTCGGGATTGCCTTCGCGCTCGCAGGGTGGTTGGCGCTCATCGGTTTGGGGACTCCCCAACCGGGGGAGGCCCAG
This sequence comes from Nitrospinota bacterium, assembly GCA_046759145.1. Lineage (GTDB taxonomy): Bacteria > UBA8248 > UBA8248 > UBA8248 > JBHIBR01 > JBHIBR01. The sequence continues at coordinate 747 of JBHIBR010000028.1, forward strand.
GGACGGTGGCTCGCCAAGCGCCCCTCTCCGACCGAGCGCGGCGAGGTTGCCGTGGCGGCGGTGGGGGAGAAGGTCTACGTGATTGGCGGGTTCGGGGGAGGGACGCGGAGGAGCCTGGTGGAGGAGTACGACACCCGGACCGACACCTGGCGGGCGCGAGCGCCGCTCCCCATCGCGGTCCGCCACCCCGCGGCGGCTGGGATCGGGGGGAAGCTCTACGTGGTTGGGGGGTTCCTCCACAGCGCATGGCGCTGGCCTCCCGTGGGACGGCTCTTTGAGTACGACCCCACCGCCGACCGCTGGCGGGAGCGGGCCCCCATGCCCACGGCCCGGGGGGCGCTCGCGGCGGTGGCGATAGAGGGCAAGCTCTACGCCGTGGGCGGAGTGGCGGAGGGAGGAGACACGGGGGCGCTCGAGCTCTATGACCCCAAGACCGACACCTGGCGACGCCTCGCTCCGATGCCGACCCCAAGGGACCACCTGGCGGCGGGCGCGGTGGGGGGAAGGCTCTACGTCATCGGAGGAAGGCTGGGCTCTTATGCCCGCAACCTGGATGCGAACGAGGCCTACGACCCCAAGACCAACCGATGGGCGAAGCTCCCCCCCCTTCCCACGCCGCGGAGCGGCATCGCGGGGGCGGCGGTCGGAGGGAAGATCTACGTCTTCGGGGGAGAGTCCACCGAGGGGACGTTTGACGAGAACGAGGCCTTTGACCCCGGGGCCGGGCGCTGGCTCAAACTCCCCCCCATGCCCACCGCGCGCCATGGTCTGGGTGCAGCGGTAGCGGGGGGGCAAATCTATGTTATGAGCGGGGGCCGCACGCCGGGGGGCTCCTCCAGTGGCCTTAATGAGGTTTATGAGCCTTAAGGCTGGAACTAATTAAAAATTTTGGATCTAGGTTGAAAGAAGGGAAGGTATTTTTTGCTTTTGACTTTCGCTATATATTCGCCTAGATTCCTCGCAGTCGGTAACAGTCGGGGAAGCCTGTAGAGGGGAGAAGGAGAACCCCATGGACACCTCCACGAAACTCCGTCTCCTGGGCGGAAGCGCCATCGCCGACCGGGAGGGCTGGCCCCAAAGGGTCAAAGGGCTTCTCGGCGCCCGAACGCCGGGCGTCTTCCCCGTCCAGCTTCCGGGCGGGCACACCATGCCCATCCTCTCCACCCTCATGACCAACATGCGCCTCCACCCCTTCGAGCTCGGGGAGCTCCCCTTCGACAGCCAGGGCAACCTGCCCCAGGAGCGCGACCTGAAACTCGCCTGGGCGCTCGACCACCCGGAGCGATTTCCGCTGGACCTCGCGCGGGCAAGCCGGGAGGAGCTGCTGCGGGTGCCCGGCATCGGCCCCCTCACCGCCCGGCGCATCGTGGAGAGCAGGGCCCAAGGAGGTCCCCGATCCCTCGCCCGCCCCGGTGCCATCCCGGCCCGGGCTCGGCCCTTCCTCCTGCTGGGCGGCAGGCGGCTCGCTCGGAAGCTCCCGGGGGGGCCGGAGCCCCCGGGGGAGCAGTTCCGCCTCCTCCAGGGGGACGGGGAGGAGAAGCCGGGGCCTCTCGCCACCCACATCCCCCCTTGCGCCTTCCGTTAGGGGGAAGGGCCAGAGCCCGAGCACGTGAGCAGGCCGGACCCGCGTCCGGGGCCCATCCCGCGGAGGGAACGACAACCTATCCCTTCGGGAGCGCCCTCGCTACTGGCCGTAGCGCTTCTCGTAGAACTCGCGGATCTCCCTGAGCGCCTCTTTGCTCATCCCCTCCTTGAGCCAGCGATGGCCCGGCTGAGCGAAGACGTACTTCTCCAGCAGGCGGTTGGCCCTCTCCTCCCCCGCCCCTCGCCGGAGCTCACAGACGCGCGGCCGGCCACGGTCGACCCGAAGCGCTCGACCAGCCCCCTGGCCGCGATGAACCCCATCCCCTCAGACCCTCGCAGCCACGTGGTCCAGCAAGCCGGCCGCGGCCAGAGCGTCGCGGAAGGCCTGGCGCTCCGGCTCCCGCAGGGGCACCACCGGCGGACGCGGCGGCCCCGAGGCAAGGCCGAGGAGGCGCGTCCACTCCTTCAGGTAGGCCGTGGTGCGCCCGTCGGGGCCCGTGGTGAAAAACCGCCGGCGCACCGCCCGCACGGGGTCGAGCTCGAAGTTGCGCTGCCAGGCCCCCGCCAGCTCTCCGGCCAGGGCCAGGTCGGTGTACTCCCGCATGGGCAGGTGGCCGGGGACCTGGTAGAGGTACGGGGTCGGCGAAGACATGTGGACCTGCTGCCCCAGGTAGGCCAGGTTCACCAGCCAGCGCTCCTCGTCCGGGTCGCTGACCACGATCCGGTCGCCCACCCGACGGCGCACCTCCATCTGGTGGGCCAGGCTCGGGACGGCGTTCTTGATGCAGCAGATGTTCTCGATGTCGCACAGGCGCTCGATGAGGGTGGGGCTCAGGGTCAGGCCCGACTTGGGCTGGTTGAACAGCGCGATGCCGCTCTCGAGCTCCCGCGCAAGGGTCTGGAAGTAGAGGAAGACCTCGTCGTCGTCGCGGGCCCCGTAGATGGGGTTGATCATGATGACGTAGTCGGCGCCCATCTCCTGCGCGTGGCGGCTCAGGGCGATGGCCTCGGCGATGCAGTGGTGGGCCGTGTGGGCGATCACCTGGGCCGAACCGCGGCTCTCCTCGCAGACGATCTGCTGCACCCGGCGCCGCTCCGCGAGGGTGAGGGACCAGTACTCCCCCATCAGACCGCCGCAGAAGAAGCCGTCGATCTTGAGCTCTTCGATGCAGGTGCGCACGTTGGACCTAAGGCCCGCCTCGTCGAGCTCGCCGGAGGGGGTGAAGGGGGTGGTGAGGGCCGCCCAGACGCCTTTCATGCGGGCCCGACAGTACGCCTTGGCCTCGGAAGGTGTGTACTCCATCGCGCCGTCCTCCTCTCAGGTGATGCTTGCCGTTTTTCCTATGCGCTGGAATTGTTCGCCGAGCCCAGCCCCCCGTGCCAGCGACTGCCTCTTGCGAGTTCGCCATCCATCTGCGGCGGCAAATGGTGCTTCACCGGTTGGAACCATTTGGCCGATTACATCTGTAGAGAGACTCACTCCGAAGGCTAGCATCGGGTTCCAGGTCGGTCAATCCCATTGGAAATCCGGTTCCCGGCTCAATTTCGGGAGCTGACTCACTCGTAGGGGCGAACCATGTGTTCGCACAACGCCCTCAGCCGAAATGCCGGTAGGCGACGAGCCCCCGCTCGTGGAGAAAGCCCATGATCCCCCGGGGGGCGAACACCACAATGAGCACCATCAGGGCCCCGAAGATGGCCTGATGGAGGAAGGGAAATTGCGCCCAGGTGACCTCTGAGATCAGATACAGGATGAACGCCCCCAGCACCGGGCCCTGGACCGTCCCTCGCCCACCGAACATGGTCATGACCACCATCTGAAGGGTCAGGAGGATGCTGAAGACGGTGGAGGGATCGATGTAGCTGACGTACCAAGCGTAGATGCCGCCCACCACGCCCGGGAAGATGGCGCTCAACATGAAGGCCTGCAACTTGCGCAGGGTGGTGTTGATGCCCAGGGCGCCGGCGGCCACCTCGTCCTCCCGGATGGCCAGCAGCTGCAGGCCGAACCGAGTGGAATTGATCCAATAGGTCACCAAGACCACGACCAGCGCCGTCGCCCCCATGGCGTAGTAGACCGACACGATGTCGCGGACCGGCGGCAGGTCGATCCCCAGGCCGCCGCGGGTGATGGGCTCCAGCATGGAAACGATCACGGCCATGAGCTCGGCCAGGCCCAGCATGGCGATGGCGAAATAGGGACCCCGCAGGCGCAAGCATGGGTACCCGATGAGGGCGGAGATGAGGAGGCTGCCGAGGCCCCCGGCCAGCGCGGCCGGCAGCCAGTGGACGGCCAGGTCCTTGATCAGAAGCGCGCCCACGTAAGCCCCGACGCCGAAAAACGCCACGTGGCCGAAGGAGATGTAGCCCACGTAGCCGGAGATGATGTTCCAGCTCGTCGCCAGGGCGGTGAACATGAAGATCTGCAACAAAACGGAGGTGAAGTAGGGATTGAAGACGTGGGGAAAGACAACCAGGGCCCCCAAGCCGGCCAGGGGCAGAAGCAGCCGCCGGCCGCCCCTCATTCGCGCGCCACTCCCAGCAGCCCCGAGGGTCGTACCAGCAGCACCAGCACGAGAACGGAGAAGCTGATCGCCGCGCCCGCCTCGCTGCCCAAATACAGCGTCCCGATGGACTCCACCGAGCCCAGGATCAGCGCCCCCAGGAAGGCGCCCAGGAAATTCCCCATGCCGCCCAGCACCACCACAGCGAAGCACTTCAGCAGGTAGGTGGGCCCCATCTCGGGATAGATGGAGAACATCAGACTGACCAGGACGCCCGCGGCCGCGGCGAGGGCCGAGGCGAGCCCAAAGGTCAACAGATAGATCTGCCGGATGTTCACCCCGCAGACCTGGGCCACCTCGTGGCTCTGGGCGGTGGCCCGAATGGCCTTGCCCAGCCAGCTCCACTTCAGGAAGGCGAAGGCCCCACCCGTGATGGCCAGGGCCAGGGCGCTGCTCACCAGCCGCGGCAAAGGGAAGGCAATCCCGCCCAGCTCCCAGGAGCCCGTGAGGTAGGAGATGGCTTTGAAATCGGTGGTCCAGTGGTAGATGGCTAGGTTGACCAGGACGAGGGAGATGCCGAAGGTCACAATGAACGAGGAAGTCTCGATTCGTTCGACGACGCGCTCCAGGATGACTTTTTGGATCGCAACGCCCAGGAGGAACATGAGCGGCGGCGCGAGCAAAAGACCCGCCAGGGGGCTCAGCCCCAGGGTGGCGAAGAGAAAGTAGGTTGTGAAGGCCCCCAGCATCAGGCTCTCGCCGTGGGCGACGTTGATGACGCGCATGACGCCGAAGGTCATAGTCAGGCCCAGGGCGATCAGGGCGTAGACGGCGCCCATCAGGAGCCCGCTGACCAACGCCTGGGTCAACATCCTGCCCGTTACGACCACATCCATGGTACACCCCTCCCCGCCGCCACCCGGCGCCTCCCCGGCGGCGAGCCGGAGCGCCCCGCTCTCCCCTCACCCGGCGAGGCGCGCCGGGTGAGGGGACCGGGGGCAAACGCGATTCTGTGGCCTAGCGCTCTTTCCAGGATTTCGTCGGATAGACGAATGTGCTGGTTGCAACCTCCGGGGGCCAGACGACCTCCTTCCGCCCCTTCTGCCACTGGATGGCGACCCACTCATGGCCCACCTGCAGGCCGCCTTTCTCCACCTGGTATTCGCCCGGCATGATGGAGCGCAGCCGCAGGCGCTCCATGGCATCGCGGATCTTCTCGCGGTCCAAGCTGCCCGCCATGTTCGCGGCCTTCTCGAGCACCTTGGCCGCCACCCAGCCGTAGGCCACGTGGGAGTCGATGCGGCGGGCCTTGCCATACAGGCGGTGGTAGTACTCCACGAACTCCTTGTTCCCCGGCGTGTTGAAGTACCTCTCCCATCCCGTGTAAGTGGAGATGTCCTCCGCGTCCGAACCCAGGGTCTCTCCGAACTCGTCGTAGCCCGCCGCCAGGGTGATGGACAGATGCTTCGGGTTGATGTCCAGCTCCTTGATCTGCTTCAGGATGGCGACGCCGTCGGGATAGTATCCACCCACCAGGATGACGTCGGGATTCAGCGCCTTCATCCGGATCAGGATGGAGGAGAAGTCGCTTGTGCCCTTGGGGTACTTGTCAACGAACATCACCTTAAGGCCCTTGGCCTTGGCGTGCTTGACGGCCGAGCGGATGAGAGTGGTGGTAAAGATGGTGTTCTGGTGCATGGCCGCCACGGTCTTGGCGCCGCGCTCGGCCACCAGTGTGACCACCCCCAGGAGGGCGTCGGTGTTGTGCCGCATGACCTGGAAGAGGTAGCGGAAGCCCCGCCTGAAGGGCTTGGGGCTGCTGGAGCCGCCCGCGATCATGGGGAAGCCGTACTTCTCGGCCACCGTGCTGGACGCGAAGGTCACCGGGCTGCTGTAAGGGCCCAGAATGAGGTCGACCTTGTCTTGGGTGATGAGCTTCTCCGTCAGCTTGGCTCCGGTGGTGGGATCGCTCTTGTCGTCATACACCTTGAGCACCACCCTCCGGCCCAGCAGCCCGCCCCGACTGTTGATGTCCTTCGCCCACATCTCGTAGCCGCGCAGGGTGAGTGCGCCGGACTTGGAATAGTTGCCGCTCAGGGCGATGGAGACGCCGATCACCACCTCCTTCTTCTCCGCCGCCGCAGGCAAGGCGGCGAGAACAACCCCCACCGCGAAGACCAGCGCCGTAGCGATGGTCAACCACCCTTTTGCCTTTCGACTCGCGCCTAGCATCTCCTCTCCTCCCCTATTTGAGGGGGCCCGCGCCCCAGAGGCAAAGGCTCCGGGCGCGAGGACCCTTGTGGAAAGAACCCGCCCCTTCCCAGGGACTTTCTCTGCTAGAGCAGCGGCCCGCCCCGCGCCTCACTCGAGAGGCAAGCCGGTGATGCGGGCGCTCATCTTGATCCGGTAGATGTGGTTGTTCCCGGCGCCGTGGAGGAAGGAGATCACATCGCGCAGGCACTTCTCCACGGGGCACTCCCGCATGTAGCCCAGCCCGCCGTGGACCTCCTGGGCCAGGCGACAGACCTCGTAGGCCGCCTCGGAGCAGACCACCTTGGCGAGCCAGGACATCTTGGGGTCGAACTCCTCGGCGCGGTCCACGCTCCAGGAGGCGCGCCACAGGACCGAGCGGGCCGCCTCCAGGCGGGTGTACATCTCCCCGATCATCTGGGCGATGGCCTGGTGTTGGCCGATGGGCTTGCCCCCCTGGACCCGCTCCCGCGCGTAGCGCACGGCCTCCTCGAAGGCGGCGCGGCCCGTCCCCAGGACGGTGGCGCCGTAGCCCCCCCGCCCCTGGCCGATGCGCCCCCCCCGCAGGGCCGCCGCCCCGTTCTCCTCCCCCAGGCGGTTGGCGACGGGCACCTCCACACCGTCGAAGAGGAGGGTCGCGTTGCTGAGGAGGCGGCGGCCCATCTTGTCATGGTAAGAGGCGACGCTGAGGCCCGGTGTGTCCGCCGGGACGAGGAAGACGCTCACCCCCTTCAGGCCCAGGCGCTCCCGGTCGGTGCGCGCGTAAGTGACGTAGAGCCTCGCCGTCCCGCCGTTGCTGATGAAGCACTTGGTGCCACTCAGCCGGTAGGCCTCCCCCACCCGCTCCGCCCGCATCTGGACGCCCGCGCCCGGCGCCCCGTAGGGAAGGACGTTGTCCGTGCCGGCGTCGGGCTCGGTGATGGCAGTCGCCAGGAAGTAGCGCGGGTCCCCGGCGAAGGCGGGCAGGAAGCGCTCCCGCTGCTCGGCCGTCGTCCAGTGCTCGAGGACGGGGGTGAACTTCCAGGTCTGGTCGAAGGTGGCCGCTACCCCGAGGTCTCCGGCGCCGAGCTCCTCCCCCACGAGGGAGAGGGTGAGCATGTTGGCCCCTCCGCCCCCCCACTCCTCCGAGAGCGCCAGGGTCCGCAGGCCGAGCTTCGCCCCCTCGTCGAGGACCTCCCAGGGGATGCAGGCGGGCGGGTCCTGGCGACGGTCATACTCCGCCGCAACGGGGCGCACTCGGTTGTAGGCGAACCCCCGGGCCAACCGCTGCAGGGCCCGCTGCTCTTCGCTCAGGGTGAAATCCATCCCCCCTTCCCTCCCGCCGGCCCGCGCTCGTCCCGACGGCTTGCGACTCTCCCGGGATTATTTCCCCGCCCGCCCTTCGGGCCAGCGGCCGCCCGGTGGCCCCTTGACGCCACGCTTCTCATCTTCCTCCCCCGGCTGAAAGAGAAGATAAACCCGGGGGCCCCTCCTTATACGGGTGGGGGGAGGTGGGTTCGGTCGCTCTTTTTCCAGGTTTACCCCCCTTGAAATCCTAAATATGCCTCAAGGCGCCAGACAGTCAAGTCCAGGGGCTTCGAAGCGGACACTGACTGCTGCACATGTTTTGGACCCATTCTGGTGTCTACGAGCCTCTCCGCGCAATCGCTCCTCGCTCAAAAAGTCGACCTCCCCGGGCCCCAGGCCGGCCTCTTGGGACACTCTCGCGCCCGGTGGCGACCCCGGGGGCTTAACTGTGGACGCAAGCGCCCAGGGCTTGACCGCTCGGAAGGTCGGTGGTCGCCTTGCTGGCTCTCTATCAAGGGGCAACCGGCGATGGGATTCCAACCGGGCGAGGCGCCCCTTGCCGCAGCAGGTGGTGGCCAGCTCGCTAAAGGGCATCCCCGAGGGCACGGTCGCGGTTTGGCGAATGATTCCGGTGCGAGAGTGAGGGCTTCGCGCATCGCGGGGCTCCCAGGGCAAGTTTCGGGTATGAATCACCCGGGGGGCGAGGGACTTTTATCACCGCGAGCGGTGGAGCAAGAACGATCGCCCCTGAAGGCTCGGGACCAGGAGGAGCAGGACCGAACGACGGGATTTGGAGCCGAAAGGGGGGGAGCTTTTCCCCCTGACAAAATTCACGAACTTTCTATATCTTAATTCCTATAATGGCGCCAACAGGGCCCGGTTGGAGCCTGAACTTCGCGATCGGGGTCCGAGGGCGCTAAGATCTGCCACAGCTTCAAAGGCCCCTGGATTTGACCATCGGGGGCGCAGGCCCTATGCTAATCGATTCAAGGGGCGTTTTTTCGGAAGAGGAGCGACCGGAGGTGCCTTCCCCCCACCGGACTAGGGGGGGAGGGAAGGGTTTCTTCTCCTTTTTCGGAGGAGGGAGGACGATGAGAAGGCATCCGATTATCGCTTTCGCGCTTGCGCTCGCGTTAGCCGGCGCGTGGGGCTTCTCGACAGCGACCGCCCAGGTGCTTCCCGGGGCGACGGTCGAGGAGCGGGCGATCAACGGGGCGAAGGAGTACATCAAGAAACACAACCTGAAGGACCCGACGCTCACCATGCTCCTCATCTCCCTCTTCAAGAACGCGCAGCCGAAGTACGCCCGGCAGTGGGAGGAACTGACGGGCGTTAAGGTCAAGTTCATCCAGTACGGCTACACCGACATACCGGCCAAGATCATGGCCGAGGCGGTGGCGAAAACGGGCCAGTACGACGTCTTCAACCACTTCCCCTACATCGTGCCGGACGCCGCGGGGGCGGGCGTGCTGATGCCGCTCGGTGAGTTCACGAAAAAGGGGAAGCCCGACTTCTCGGGCATCGAACCCGCCCTGCGCGCCCAACAGTGGTATAGGGGAAAACTCTACTTCTTCCTGCTCGACGGCGACCACCTCATCCTCGTGCTTCGCAAGGACGTCCTGGGGCTTCCCGGGGCGAGGGCGGCGTACAAGGCCAAGTTCGGCAAGGAGCCGGGCTGCCCCGACACGATGGCCGAGTGGGAGCAGATGGCCGCCTTCTTCCACACCAAGAAGGGCCAAACCCGCTGGGGCAAGAAGTTTGACCAGCCCCTCTACGGGGCCATGGCCTACCGCGCCATCAACTTCTCCTACCGGCACTTCCCGGCCTACTTCGGGGGGCTGCTCTTCGACAAGGACATGGACCCGCGGATCAACACGCCGCAGGGCATCCGGGCGATCCGGGAGTTCTCCTCGATCGTGAAGTACATGCCGGCCGACATCCAGGGTTGGGGGACGCCCCAGATCTACCCCTTCTGGGCGAGCGGCAGGGCGTTCTCGGTCATGTCCTTCCCCTCGATCGTGGGCTATGCGAACAAGAACCCCAAGAGCCTGATCAAGGGCCAGCAGCTCAACTGCCTCATGCCGGGCGTGAAGGTGGGCGGCAAGCTCGTGCGACGCTCTCCCCAGGCGGCGGGGACCGGCTACATGGTGAGCCGCTACAGCAAGCACCCCGAGCTCGCCTACTACTTCCTCCAGTGGTTCACGGGCCCGAAGAAGGGCGATGAAGCCATCGCCGACGGCCTGGGCTTCTGGGACCCGATGCGGAAGTCGAACCTGACGGACCCGGCCATCATCGACAAGTTCGGCAAGCAGTTCCTCGAGACGACGATGGCGAACACCAAGTACGCGATCTCCCTCCTCATGCTCGAGGGGAACTACGAGTACTTCAACATCCTCGACAAGAACCTCGCCGACGTGATGAACGCCAACATCTCCGCCGAGGAGGCCGCCAAGCGCATCGAGAAGGGCTGGAACAAGGTCACCGAGGACGTGGGCCGGAAGAACCAGATCGAGGCTTGGCGCAAGGGCGTGGAGAGCGGGGCCTACATCGACAAGTTCTAGCCTGAGCGACTAGT
>JBHIBR010000029.1:0-10846 GCA_046759145.1 Nitrospinota bacterium
AGGAGACCTTCGGGGACCTTGATGAGGTCGGGCGCTTCTCCCGCCGGCGGGGCCGGGGGCTTTTTCCCGCGAAGCCGCCCCAGGGCGAAGAGGAGGTGGAAGCGCACCCGGCCGTGGCGCACGCGAAGGGTCCGGAGGGTGGCCGGGTGGGCGGGGGCGTCCGATTCGAGGGAGAAGTCAGCGTCCGGCCGGGCGGCGACCTCCCAGCGCAGGGGAGCGAGCTCTCGCAGCGAGATGGCCGCCTCGCGCTTCAAGTGGAATCCCTCCCGCAGCATCCTGCCGGAGCGGCTTGCGAGCGGGGCCCTCACCACACTTAGCAGACCCGCCACCTTCCCGCGCCGCTCCCACAGGAGGTAACGGGCCACCACCTGCTCCCACACGTCGAAGCGGCCGCTGCTCCCACCTCCATCGAGCACGAAGGAGCGCCCGTCGGGGAGCCGCAGGTGAGCGGCGTCCACCCTGCCCGCCTCGAGGAAGGTAAGGGAGAGGTTGCCGCCCTCTCGCGCGAAGAGTTGGGGGCCGAGGTAGAGCGCCCCCGCGAGCGCCAGGCACAGGAGGCCCTCCCCCCGCCTCCGCCAGGTGGATGCGGCAAGGAGAAAGCTCATGGCCACGACGAAGAGGACCATCTCGGGGGCGCGGGGCGGGAAGACTTGGACAGAGGCGTGGGGGAGCGAGGAGAAAAAGTAGGCGCCCCGGAGGAGGACCTCCGTCAGAAGATAGAGGGGCGCTGCTGCGAGGCCCGCCAGCTCCTCCCAGAGGAGGCTCATCGCCGAGACCACAAGCGCCAGCGGCACGACCAGCGAGGCGACGGGGATGAGGGCGAGGTTCGCGAGCGGGCCCACCAGGCTCACCCGGTGGAAGTAGCGTGCCGCGAGGGGAAGGACCGCCATCCCCACCACCAGCGTGATGATGGCAAACTGAACCGCCCTCCTCCGCCACCTCCCCTCGGGCTGGGGAAGCCGGGGCAGAGCCAGGGCGATGGCGAAGACCGAGAGGAAGGAGAGCTGGAAGCCCGCGTCCCCCAGCGCATTGGGGTTCCAAAGCAGGATGAGGAAGGCCGCCAGCAGGAGGGTCTCCAGGAGCGCCTTCTCCCGCTCGGCGATGCGCGCCAGGAGGTAGACCACCACCATGATGGAGGCCCGCACGGTGGACACCCGCGCCCCTGTGAGCAGGGCGTAGAGGACGACCACGGGGATGACCGCAAGGGCCGCCGCTTTGGCGGGCGTGAAGACGATGGGCCGAATTGGATACCACCGGGGCGGCAGTTCCCGGAAAGCGAAGCGGAAGAGGAGGAAGAAAGCGAAGGCCACGAAGCCCACATGCAGGCCCGAGATGGCCAGCAGGTGGCCCGTGCCCGAGCGCGCGAAGATCTGCTTCACCTCCGGGGGGAGGCCCTCCCGCTCGCCCAGAGCGAGGGCGGAGAGGAGCTCTCCGTGGGGAGTGGGGAGGCGGCCCTTGAGGAAGGCCACCATCCGCCTGCGGGCAGCAAACAGGAGGCCGAGCAGGGGATTTCCCCCATGGCGCTCCAGGGTCTCTACGCGCCGGGCACTGACCGCCCCCACCGCCGATACCCCCTGACGGTCGAGGTATGCGCCGAAGTCGAATCCCCCCGGGTTCGCGTAGCCCCTCGGCCGGCGCAGCTGCACCCAACGGACCAGCACCCGGTCGCCGTAGTGAAGCTCCGGTCCGCCCCCGTAGAGGGAGAGCCTTGCCTTCCCCGCCGCAGGGACCCGCACCCCCCGCTCGAGGAGCTCCTCCACTCCCACCACGATGCGCCGGAGCTTGAGGCCCCGGGCCACAGGCTCCCGCACCACGCCCGCCAGGTGGGTCCGGCCCGCGGGGAGCCGCCGCTTGAGGTGGTGGGAGGGGAGCTGCCTCTCCAGCAGGGCGGGGCGGAGAGTCCCTCCCAGGAGGGAGGCGGCCGCCAGCAGGGCGAGGCCCACCCTTCCGCTCCGGAAGCCGGCCCAGAGGAGGAGAGAAGAGAGGAGCACCACTCCCGCCGCCGCGAGCGGGAGCTCCACCAGCGCCGCCATCACGGTGCCCACCACGTAGGCGAGGGCGACGGTGGGCAAAGGCGCGGGAGGAGCGAAGCCCATGGAGCCCCTCCGGGGATGCACGGGAGAAAGAATGGGCCGATTCTACCACCCGGCAGCAAAGCAGCGCGAGGGGCGCGTCTTGCGACGGCGGAGGGCGCGGCGTAGGGTTGCGGGGTCGGGCGGCCCCTTCAGGGGAGAAAGAGCGCGGTGGAGGGAGGCCCTCGTGCCGAGGAGAAGAGGCTGCCGGGCTGGCTCTGGGCCCTGTGCCTGGCCCAGGTGGCGAGCCTCCAGGTGTATGCAAGCTACGCCGTGGCCCTCCCCCTGCTCAAGAGCGAGTGGTCTTTGACCAACGCCCAGGCGGGCGGCATCTACACCGCCTACTACGTGGGCTACATCCTGGCCACCATGGTGCTCGCCACCGCCTCGGACTATCTGGGATCGCGCCGCGTGTGGCTCGCCTCGGTGCTCTGGTCTGGAGGGGCGAACCTCCTCTTTCCGCTCTTCGCCCAGGGCTTCTGGTCGGGGCTCATCTGCCGGGCTCTCACCGGGATGGGGCTTGCGGGTAGCTTCGCTCCCGCCGTCCGACTGGTCTCCCTGCGGGCGGGCGAGATGGTCCGGGGGAGGTTCCTCGGAGTTTTCGCCTTCTCCTACACCCTGGGGGTTGCTCTCTCCACGTTGGTGACGGGCGCCCTCCTCCCCGCCCTGGGGTGGCGCGGGGCGTTTTTGTTGACCTCGGCGGGCCCGCTGGGGGCGGCCCTCATCGGCGCAATCGCTCTCCCCCGCGACCCGGAGGAGGCCCGGGGGCGGGAGGCCTTCGAGTTCCCCCCCCTCAACCGCCCGACCGTCATCGCCATCCTCTCCTACACCCTCCACCGCTGGGAGGTCTTCGGCTTCCGCGCCTGGGTGGTGGCTTTCCTCTCGGCCGCGCTCATGCGCGAGGGGCTGGGCCAGCCCGAAGCGGTGGAGAAGGCGGCCGTGGCAGCCGGGGTTCTCATCATGCTGAGCGCTTTCGGCAACCTGCTTGGCGGCTACAGCTCAGACCGCTTCGGCCGCCGGGCGACGCTCGCAGCCTTTTTCTCGGCTAGCTCGCTCCTGAGCCTCACCGCCGGCTTCTTGTTCACCATCCCCTACGCCTGGCTCGTGGCTTTCTGCGCGGTGTGGGTGCTCTTCATCACGGGGGACGCGCCCGTGTTCCTGGCCACGGCGGCCCAGGTGGCCCCTCGCCGGCATCTGGGCTCGGTCATGGGGCTCAACACGGGCTTCGCATTCGTCCTCGGGGCCATGTCGTCCCCGGCGGTGGGATGGGTGCTCGACCTCACGAACGCTTCTGCGGGAGGCGCTTATCCGACTTTCTGGGGCGCCGCCTTCGCGGTGCTGGGAGCGGTCGCCCTGCTCGGCCTTCCCTGCGTCGCCCTCCTGGGTCCAGGGGCCGAGGGGAGGCGGGCCAAGGAGAGAGAGGCGGGGTGAGGAAATGCGTTGCCCCCTGTCTCCGAGTGTGCTAGAGAATCATAAGTGTTTATTATTGAATGGATAAAAAGCGCAAGGGGGCAGACCTAGTGAGCGCCTCCCTACCCCTCCGACGGAGCCATACCTGCGGTGAGCTCCGCCCCGAGCACGTGGGCCAGCGCGCCACCCTCATGGGGTGGGCTGGGAGTTGCCGCGACCACGGGGGGCTCATCTTCATCGACCTGCGCGACCGATACGGGCTCACCCAGGTGGTGGCCGACCCGAGTCGCGCCCCCGAGGCCCACCGTGCGGCCGAGCGGGTGAGGGGGGAGTTCGTCCTCGCCGTCACGGGCACCGTGGAGCGCCGGCCCGAGGGGACGGAGAACCCCCACCTCCCCACCGGGGGGGTGGAGCTCAGGGCAGATAGCCTCGCCATCCTGAACGAGGCCAAGACCCCTCCCTTCTCCATCGCTGATGACACAGACGCCACCGAGGCCCTCCGCCTCCAGTACCGCTACCTCGACCTGAGGCGGCCGGCCCTCCAGGCGAATTTCCTCCTCCGCCACCGGGTCACTCAAGTGGTTCGCAATTACCTCAGCGCCCACGGGTTTGTGGACATCGAGACGCCCGTCCTCACCCGCAGCACCCCCGAAGGGGCCCGCGACTACCTGGTGCCGAGCCGGGTGAACCGCGGGAAGTTCTACGCACTTCCCCAGAGCCCCCAGCTCTTCAAGCAGATCCTCATGATCGCGGGCTTCGACCGCTACTACCAGGTGGTGAAGTGCTTCCGGGATGAGGACCTCAGGGCGGACCGCCAGCCCGAGTTCACCCAGGTGGACATCGAGATGTCGTTCCCGGAGCGGGAGGAGTTCTTCGGCCTCATGGAGGGGCTGATGGAGGCCATCTTCCGAGAGGCCAAGGGGGTGCAGCTCTCGCGCCCCTTCCCGCGCCTCACCTACCTGGAGGCCCTGGACCGCTACGGGACGGAGAGGCCCGACCTCCGCATCTCCCCCTGCCTGGCCGAGGTGACGGACATCGCCGCGGGGAGCGAGTTCCAGGTGTTCCGCCGCGCGGTGGCCGAGGGGGCAGTGGCGCGCGTGCTGGCGGGTCCGGGCATGGCGGGGGCGAGCCGCAAGGAGACTGATGGCATCATCGCCCGGGCGCAGGAACTGGGCGCGGGCGGGCTCGCCTGGGTGAAGTACACCGCCGAGGGCTTCCAGTCGCCCGTCGCGAAATTCTTCTCCGAGGGCGCCCTCCAGGAGCTCGCCGCCAGGGCGGGGGCCCGGCCCGGCGACCTGCTGATGATGGTGGCCGACAGGCCCGAGGTGAGCGCTCGCGTGCTGGGGGCGCTGCGGGAGGAGCTGGCGCGGGAGCGGGGCTGGCTCGACAGCGGGGGGGAGCCCTTTCGCTTCGTCTGGCTCACCGACTACCCCTTGGTCGAGTACGACGAGGCGGAGGGGCGCTTCGTCGCCGTCCACCACCCCTTCACAGCCCCGGCCGAGGAGGATATCCCCCTCTTCGAGACTGACCCCGCCCGCATCCGCGCCCTCGCCTACGACCTCGTGGTCAACGGGGAGGAGGTGGGGGGAGGGAGCGTCCGGATACACCATCGAGAGGTGCAGGAGAAGATGTTCCGGATCCTCGGCATCGGGGAGGAGGAGGCTCAGGCCCGTTTCGGCTTCCTCCTGGAGGCCCTCGAGTACGGCACCCCGCCCCACGGCGGCATCGCCTTCGGCCTGGATCGCATCATGATGATCCTCGCGGGATCCCCGTCCATCCGTGACGTCATCGCCTTCCCCAAGACCCAGAGGGCCATCTGCCTCATGACGAGCGCCCCGGCCGAGGTGGAGCCCTCCCAGCTCAAAGAACTCGGGCTCGGGGGGACGCTCATCTGATGAGGGCCGGGGAGGCCCCTGCGGGGGTCCCCAACGTGCAGGCGCCTTGGGGACCCCAAGCGGCCCGCCGCTTGGGGTCCCCGCGTTGGGGTGCCCCGGCGGCTGCGCCCGAGGGGGGGGAGGGGAGGCTCCCGGTTGCTGAGAGCGAGTTCCGCTCGGGCTTCGCCGCCATCCTGGGCCGGCCCAACGTGGGTAAGTCCACCCTCTTGAACTCGCTCCTGAACCAGAAGCTCGCCATCGTCTCCCCGAAGCCGAACACCACCCGGTTGCGGGTGCTGGGCGTGCGGGAGGTCCCCGGGGCGCAGGTGGTGTTCCTCGACACGCCGGGCCTCCAGGCGGGGGACTCTCTGCTGGGCCGCTTCCTGGTGGGGCAGATCAAGGCGGCGGCCGTAGGGGCGGACCTCATCCTCTTCATCACCGACCCCTGGGGGGAGGAGAAGGACGGGGAGGCCATGGAGTTCGTGCGGGAGGTCAGGGCGCCCGTTTTCCTCTTGCTGAACAAGATCGACCGGGTGACCAAGGAGCGGGTGCTCGAGCTCCTCGCACGCTACCAGGAGCTCTACGCCTTCGAGGAGTTCTTCCCCCTGAGCGCGCTGCGGGGGACAAACGTGCCCGAGCTGCTGCGCTCGGTGGTCGATCACCTGCCCCAGGGGCCGCGCTACTTCCCCGAGGGGACCCTCACCGACATGCCTGAGCGGCAGGTGGCGGCGGAGCTCATCCGCGAACAGATTTTCCTCCAGACGCGGCAGGAGGTACCCTACGCCAGCGCGGTGGTGGTGGAGAGCCTCGAGCCCGACCCGCGCGGCATCTTCCACGTGGGGGCGGTGGTGTACGTGGAGCGCGAGTCCCAGCGGGCGATCCTCATCGGCAAGGGCGGCCGCCAGGTCAAGGCCATCGGGACGGCCGCCCGCCTCGAGCTGGAGCGCCGCCTGGGGAGCAAGGTGTTCCTCAAGCTCACCATCCGGGTGAAGCCCGACTGGCGGCAGAGGAGCCAGGCGCTCAAGGAGCTGGGCTTCGGATGAGGGCTCTCCGCCCTGGGGCGGGAAACCCGGTGCGCCACCTTATCCGGGAGGCACCTCGGGGCCGGACCTGAGCTGCCCCGCCTCCCCCGCCCTGCGATGGGCCGCACGCGAATCCATGGCCTTCTACAACCTTGACGCCATCGTCCTGCGCAGGAGCCCTCTCACCGAGACGAGCTTCGTGGTCACCTTCTTCTCCCGCGAGATGGGAAAGCTCAGCGCCCTGGCCAAGGGCGCCCGCCGCAAGCGCAACCCCTTCGGGGCGAGCCTGGAGCCGGCCTCCCACGTGCGGGCCATCGTGGTGGGCCGGCCGACGGCGGAGCTCTTCCAGCTTCGCGCCTGCGAGCTGGCCGAGCGGATGGAGGGCCTCTGGGGGGAACTGGGGCGGATCGAGGGGGCCCTCTACACGGTCTACCTGCTCGACCGCCTTTTGAAGGAGAGAGAGGCGGAGGAGGCCCTCTTCGGGCTGAGCCTACGGGTGCTGCGCGGGCTGGCGCGGGGGGACGAGGTGGAGGGGACGCTCGCTCTCTTCGAGCTCAGGCTCCTCGCCCTGCTGGGCTACCAGCCGCCCCTGGAGGCGTGTCCCGCCTGCGGTCGCCCTCTTGCGAAAGGGGCGGCCTACCTGCCCGGCTCGGGGGACCTCCTCTGCGGGCGGTGCGCCCGATCCCGCCCAGGGGCGCGGGCGCTTCGGCCGGGCTCCCTCGAGGTGATGCGGGCGGCGGCGAGGCTCCCCGAGGAGAAGCTCTTCCAGATGCGGGTCGTCACACCCCTCCGGGCGGAGCTGCGGGAGTTTGCCCGCCGCTCATTGAGCGCACGCCTGGGGGTGACTCTCCGGGAATTTGCCCTCCACGGGGAGGGGGAGACCACACCCCCGCCCCCTTGACGCCTCTTCCCGCTGCACTAGATTGAATCCGGCGCAATTCTCTGGGAGGGCCTATGCGGAAGGCGGTCCTGGCCATCGTGGAGCAAGCCTTGGAGCGGGCCAGGGGAGAAGGCCTCCTCCGGGCGGCCGAGCGGCCACCCATCATAGTGGAGCGGCCCGCCCTCGAAGCCCACGGGGATTACTCCACCAACATCGCCCTGCTTCTAGCCCGCAGCGAGCGGCGCCCGCCCATGGAGATCGCCGAGGCGCTCAAGGGCAGGATGCGCGATGAGGAGGGCGCCTTCGACGCCATCGAGGTGGCGAGGCCCGGCTTCCTCAACTTTTTCCTCAACTTCGACCACCTCCTCCGCTCCCTCTCCGAGGTGGAGAGCGCGGGGGAGGATTATGGGACCTCTAAGGTGGGCGCGGGCGAGCGCGTGTTGGTGGAGTTCGTGAGCGCCAACCCGACTGGTCCCCTTCACGTGGGCCACGGCCGGAACGCCGTGGTGGGGGACGTGTTGGCCCGGCTCCTGGAGGCGGCCGGCTTCCGGGTGGAGCGGGAGTACTACATCAACGACGCGGGGACGCAGTGGCTGACTGCGGGCAAGTCAACCTTTTTGCGCCACTTTCAGCATAAGAGACCCAACATATCTATCGTATTCCCCGAGGACTTCTATCCGGGCGATTACATCACGGAAATTGCGGAAAGCGCCGACTATGAGTTTTACGTCATCACCCCCCGCGAAGGAGATGCGGAGAGCCTAGTCGAGAAGATTGTCGTGAGCGCCCCCCAGGTGAAGCGAGTCTTTGAGGCGGGTGCCATCACGCCGCCCGACCTGGAGATTTCCGTTGGGCGGGGCGAGTTGGAACTGGTGGAGGATTCGGCCACCTTCACCTGCAACCTGATCTTGGACAAGATCCGCCGGGATCTAGGCGAATTCCGAGTTCATTTCGACGACGACCGGTTGTTCAGGGAGAGCTCACTCATTGAAAGCGGGCGCGTCGCGGCCATCGTCGAGAAGCTTAAGGACCAAGACCACATCTACGAGGCGGAGGGCGCCCTCTGGCTGCGCTCGAGTGCCTTCGGGGACGAGAAGGACCGGGTGGTGGTCCGCGCGGACGGGCGGCCCACCTACCTCGCCTCGGACATCGCCTACCACGCTCACAAATATGAGCGCGGCTTCGACCGCCTCATCAACGTCTGGGGGGCGGACCACCACGGCTACATGCCTCGCATGAAGGCGGCCGTGGAGATGCTGGGCCACCCTCCCGAGAGCCTCCAGGTGGTGCTGATCCAGTTCGTCAATCTCAAGCGGGGCGATCAGCCCGTGGCGATGGGGAAGCGGACGGGCGAGTTCGCCGAACTCAGCGAGGTGGTGCGCGAGGTGGGCGTGGACGCAGCGCGCTTTTTCTTCCTTTTGCGGAACGCCGACACGGCACTCGACTTCGACCTCGAGCTCGCCAAACAGGAGTCCTCCGAGAACCCGGTCTACTATGTCCAGTACGCCCACGCGCGCCTGGCGAGCCTCTTCCGTCAGGCCGCCGAGCGGGGCTACGAGGTACCCCGATTCCAGGAGGCTCCCCTCGCCCGCCTGGAGCTCCCCCAGGAGCGCCGCCTGGCGAGGGAGGTGCTGCGCTTTCCCGAGGTGGTGGAGGGGAGCGCCCTCGCCATGGAGCCCCATCGGCTTCCCCACTACCTCGTTGGCCTGGCCAAGGAGTTCCATGTTTATTACAATCACCACCGCATCCTGACGGATGACCGGGAGCTTTCCTCCGCCCGCCTCTACCTCGCCCGCTGCCTTCAGAGGGTGGTGGCAAACGCCCTCAGGCTGCTGGCCGTGGAGGCTCCCGAACAGATGTGAGGCCCCGGCCACCGGGCCGGGGCGGAGTCGCCTACTCTGTTGGAGCCCCCGTTACCAGGGGGGCTCAAGGGAACCGGCCCTGCCGGGGTGCGCGGTCGCACCGGCCACCGGGGCGGAATCGCCCACTCTGCTGGAGCCCCCGTTACCAGGGGGGCTCAAGGGAACCGGCCCTGCCGGGGTGCGCGGTCGCACCGGGCCGGAGCGAAAGGGCGAGTTCCGTTTGAGCCCCGTGTGCCGAGGGGGGCTCGAAAGAAGATGGGGTCCGGCCGCGGGCCCGTGCCCGCCCCTCCGCCCGAGCGGGAGCCCGAAGGATGGAGGAAGAGCGCGAGGGTTACCTCTACCACTTCACCTGCACCGGCCTCCAGTTCGGGCTGGTGCTCCTTGGCCTGGGGACCATCTTCGCCCTGAGCTTCACCCTGGGCTACGTGCTGGGACAGGGGGCGGGCGAGGAGAGGGGCCGCGTGGCCCAGCAGGGGGAGCGATCCCTCTCCGGCCCTGCCCCCGCCGGCAGGGGCGAGCGCACAGTCGAGCTCCCGCCCGCACCCCCCCGCTCCGGCCGGGGAACCCCGGAGGCCTCAAGGGGCCAGGAGGCCGGTGAGGAGCTCACCTTCTTCCGGATTCTCCCCGACCGGCCCGCTGTTTCCCCCTCCACACCTCCCGCGCGCGCCGGCGGGCCAGAGCCCGCTCCTCGCCCGAGTGCCGCGGCTCCCTCGCCGCCCTCCACGGCCCGGCCCTCGGAGGCCAGGGTGGAGCCTCGGAGAGCAACTCCTCTCCAGCCCCCGCGCGGCTTCGTCGTCCAGGTGGGGAGCCTCAAGGACGCGGCAAAGGCCGACGCCCTAAAGGAGCGCCTCCGCAAGAGGGGCTATCCCGCCTACGTCGTGCGGGTGGAGCTCAGGGGCAAGGGGGTGTGGCACCGGGTGCGGGTGGGACCTTTTCGTGAGCGGGAGCGGGCGGTAGCCACCCTGGGACAGCTCAAACTGCGCGAGCGCCTTGCGGGCGCGATGCTCTACCCGCAGTGAGCGGATGAGAGGGGGAGGACTGCCCGCGGCCGCGACCCACCCCCGGGTCGGGAGGGCAGGGGACAGAGCCCAGTCCTCGGCGGGGGGGGTTGGCGAGGAGGATTTCCCCGGGGGGAGTTATCCTTCAGTGGACATGGGAATGCCGCCGCGTGCCTCCGCCGCAGGGGCAGCAGCCCGAGCTGAGGTCCACGACCCCGCCCCGCCGCTGGACGCTCGTGCGCGCGGCGAAAGTAGAGACCTGCCGCGACACATCGGTCGACCCGCAGGCCGGGCAATCGGGTCGCTCGGGGCTTCCGTGGGTGATGCGCTCGAAGACCTCGCCGCAGGCCTCGCAGAGGAACTCATAAATCGGCATCGCCTACTCCCTTTGCGCCCTCCCCCGGGTGACCGCCCGGGGGAGGGGACGGGTCGCTAGATGTCGATGACCGTGATCTCCTCCACGGGCCACTTGGAGAGAATCTCCACCCCCGTCTTCGTCACGTGGAGAACCTCCTCGATCCGCACGCCCTGCCCTTCGTGGTCACCTTCCTGGGTCTCGATGGCGAAGCACATGTCCTCCTCGATCGCCATCGGGTGCTCGAGCGAGCAGCCGCGCCACACGAGGGGCGGCTCGTAGAGGGTGAGGCCGATCCCGTGCGCCCAGTTGTTGCCGGCCGTCTGATCTTCGTGGACGACGCCGATGTCCCCCCACACCTCCGGGCCCGGCG
>JBHIBR010000030.1:0-10687 GCA_046759145.1 Nitrospinota bacterium
GACCGGCCGCATCCCCCTCCTGAACTCGGTGAGCTTCCCAGCCACCCCCCTCGCATGGCCCATCCTAACTTCGGATGGCCAGGGAATCAATCGCCGGAGCGCGGTAATACCAGAAGGACCGCTGGTAGATGTCTCCTGGAAGGGGCAACCCATCCGCCCCGGGGGGCAGGGTCCCCCGCTCCCCCCAGAGGCGACCGAGCCTGCGGAGGGCGGGGAGCACAGCCCCCTCCACCTCCAGCGGTCGCTCCCGCGCCAGGATGATGAGCCGCACCTGTCGCCCCGAGGGCCGGATGGGGGCGATGGCCGCCGCCTCGCGCCCCGCCTCCCGCCGGAGTGCGCCTCCCCCGCCCGGAGCTGCCACCACCTCCGACACCCTCCCGCCCTCGTCCAGGGTGGCCACGTAGAGATGGACCGGCCGGAGGGCCAGCAGGCGGACCGAGAGGGTATCCTCGGGGCCGAGCACGCCGCCGCCCAGCGCGGAGGCCCGGGAGCCGTCCGGCAGGATCCGCTCCACCCGGAGGGCCACCGGAGGCCTCTGCCAGGCAGGCGGCGGGGCGGGCAGGGAAAAGCCCCGCGGGCGCGGAGCGAGCAGGAACAGGTTCCAGGGGATACCCCCCAGGCTCACCCGGGCCTCCACACGGGCGAGACGCCTGCGTTCCGGCTTCTGCGGCTTGGGCGCCACCGGCCAGAAGAAGGAGCGGGGGGGCAGTCGGGGGGGGCGCGGCCTCTCGATGACCACGAGCTCCGCCCGCACCCGGAGGTCTCCCTCCACCAGGCGAAGGCCCCCGAAGAGGACGGCCTGGGCCTGAGAATAGCGGGCGGCCGCCACCGCCAGAGCCTCTCGGTAGCCCATCCGGGAGCGGAGGGCGCCCACCCAGCGCCGCGTCAGGTCGTTGGGGTAGACCTCGATCCTCCGCCCGTCGTGGAGGGCGCGGGCGAGCTCTTCCTCGAGGACCCGGGAGAGGAGTCTCCGTTCCCCCGCCGCCTCATCGGCGAAGAAGCTCACTTCCACCAGCCCACGAGCCCGGGGCGCTCCCGCAGGAGCGCCCTGCGGGCCGCCGCCGCCTCCTCCGCAATGGCGCGGGCAAGGGGCGAGGCTACTGACTGCAGGTCAGGAAAGCGGGCGGGCAGCGTGCGCCATTGGACGGCCGGGCGCGTGGCGCAGGAGGGGAGCAAAGCCGCCGCCACAAGGAGGGCCAATCGAAAGAGCCGCCCCTTCCCGCGCGCGCCGGGGAGGGGAAAACCCCCGCCTCCCCTCACGGGCCCCCCTCTTCCCCCTCTCCTCGCACCAGCCGGTCAATGGCCTGAACCTCCCGAAGGAGGGGCTCGAGGTCGCGGAGAGGGAGCATGTTGGGCCCATCGGAGGGAGCGCGGTCGGGCTCCGGGTGGACCTCGATGAAGAGGGCATGGCAGCCGCACGCCACGGCCGCCCGCGCCAGGTGGGGGATGAAGGCGCGGTCTCCTCCCGAGGCGGAGCCCAGCCCGCCGGGGCGCTGGAGGCTGTGGGAGGCGTCGAAGACCACGGGGTAGCCGAGCTCGGCCAGCCAGAGGAGGGAGCGGGGGTCGAAGACGAGGTCCTGGTAGCCGAAGGCGGCGCCCCGCTCGGTGAGCAGGATCTCCCGGCATCCCACGCTCTCGAGTTTCTCCACCACCTGGCGCATCTCGGGCGGCGAGAGGAACTGCCCTTTCTTCACGTTCACGGGCTTCCCCGCCCGCCCGCAGGCGAGGACCAGGTCTGTCTGCCGGCACAGAAAGGCGGGCACCTGGAGGACGTCCAGCACCTCCGCGGCCCGGGGGACCTCGCCGGGGAGGTGGACGTCGGAGAGGACGGGGACGCCCACCTCCCGCCGCACCTTCTCCAGGATCTGGAGTCCCTTCTCCAGACCCGGGCCGCGGTAGGAGCGGATAGAGGTGCGGTTGGCCTTGTCGTAGGAGCTCTTGTAGAGGAAGGGCATCCCCACCCGGGAGGCTGCTTGCGCAATGGCCCGGGCTGCGGCGAGGGCCTCCGCCTCCCCCTCGATGACGCAGGGACCGGCGACGAGGGCGAGGGGCGCTCCCCCGCCCACCTCCATCCCTCCCACGCGGAGTCGGGCGACGGGGGGGAGGGCGAAGGGAGAGGCCCTCATGCAAAGAGCTCCCCGCGGGCCCTGAGCGCCGCCGCGACGAATCTCCGGAATAGGGGGTGGGGATGGCGGGGAGAGGAGCGGAACTCGGGGTGGAACTGGCATCCCACGAAGTAGGGATGGCCCTCGATCTCCACCATCTCGGCCAGCCGGTTGTCGGGAGAGACGCCGCTCACCCGCATGCCCCCCTCCTCGAGCGGCTCCCGGTAGTTGTCGTTCACCTCGTAGCGGTGGCGGTGGCGCTCCTCGATGCGGGTCGTGCCGTAGACCCGGGCCGCCAGGGAGCCCGGGAGCAAGGTGCAAGGGTAGGAGCCCAGGCGCATGGTCCCCCCCATGTCGACCCCCTCCTGGCCCGGCAGGAGGTGGAGGACGGGGTGGGGGGTGTCGGGGTTGAACTCGGTGCTGTTGGCGCACTCGAGGCCGCAGACGTTGCGGGCGAACTCGACGACCGAGACCTGCATCCCCAGGCAGATGCCGAAGAAGGGCACCCGGCGCTCCCGGGCGTAGCGCGCGGCCTCGATCTTGCCCTCGATGCCCCGCGTGCCGAAACCGCCCGGGATCAGGATGCCGTGGACCCTCTGGAGGAAGGGCGAGGGCCCGCGCCGCTCGACCTCCTCCGAGTCCACCCAGATCAGGTTGACCCGCGCCTCGTTGGCGATCCCCCCGTGGACCAGGGCCTCGGAGAGGCTCTTGTAAGAGTCGCGCAGGTGGACGTACTTCCCCACCACCGCGATGTCCGCGCTGGTGGCGGGCCCCTTGACCTTCCGGACGACCTCCTCCCACGCGGAGAGGTCGGCGCAGCCCTCCGGGAGCCCCAGCCGCTCGGCCAGGATGTCGTCCAGCCCCTCGGCGTGGAAGTTGAGGGGGACCTCGTAGATGGACTCCACGTCCATGGCGGTGATGACCGCCCGGGGGCCCACATTGCAGAAGAGGGAGAGTTTTGCCTTGATGTCCGGGCTCAGGGGACGCTCGGTGCGACAGAGGAGGATGTCGGGCTGGATGCCGATCTCGCGCAGCTTCATCACGCTGTGCTGGGAGGGCTTGGTCTTGAGCTCCTCGGAGCTCTTGACGTAGGGGACCAGCGTCACGTGCACGTAGAGGACGTCCTGGGGGCCGTGCTCGAGGCGGAACTGGCGGATGGCCTCCAGGAAGGGCAGCCCCTCGATGTCCCCCACCGTGCCGCCCACCTCGCAGATGGCCACGTCCTCCCCGTGGTCGGCGGCCAGGATGCGGCTCTTGATCTCGTCGGTGATGTGGGGGATGACCTGGACGGTGGCCCCCAGGTAGTCACCCCGCCGCTCCTTGGTGATGACCGAGTGGTACACCTTCCCGGTGGTGACGTTGTTCTCCTTGCGCATCCGCGCCTGGGTGAACCGCTCGTAGTGGCCCAGATCCAGGTCCGCCTCCGCCCCGTCGTCGGTGACGTAGACCTCCCCGTGTTGGAAGGGGCTCATGGTGCCGGGATCCACGTTGATGTAGGGGTCCATCTTCTGGAGGGTCACCCGCAGGCCGCGGGCCTCCAGAAGGGCGCCGATGGAGGCCGCCGCCAGGCCCTTGCCCAGGGAGGAGAGGACGCCCCCCGTCACGAAGATGTATTTCGCCACCCTCTCAGCTCCTCCATAGCCCAGGGCGTCGCCTCCAGCCGCCGGAGGTCCTCGGGGAGGTCCACCCCGAGGGCCGGGCGGGGGGTCTCCACCACTCGGATGGGGTGGCCCCGCTCGAGGGCCCGCAATTGTTCAAGTCCCTCGGCCCCCTCCAGGGACCCGGGCGGGAGGGCGGCGAGCTCCAGGAGGAACTCCCGCCGGTAGGCATAGAGGCCGATGTGCCGAAGCGGCCTCGGCCGAAGCCGGGCGAAATCCCCCCCCCCGCCCCGGTAGTAGGGGAGGGGGGAACGCGAGAAGTAGAGGGCCCTCCCGCGCTCGTCCGCCACCACCTTGACAACGTTCGGATCCCGCCACTCGGCTTCCTCCCGGATGGGCGTGGTCAGGGTGGCCATGGGGAGGTCGGGCTCGGCGAGCAGCGGCCTTATTACTCCCTCCACCATCTCGGGCCGCACCAGGGGCTCATCCCCCTGGACATTCACCACCACCTCGGCGGAGAGCCCCTCGCTCGCAAGCAGCAGGCGCACCGCCTCGGCGGCACGGTCCGTCCCCGAGGGGCACTCCGCCGGGGTCATGAGGGCCCTCCCCCCGAACGACTCCACTGCGCGGCGGATGCGCTCGTCGTCGGTTGCCACCACCACCTCGTCCACAAGCCGCGCCGCCCGCGTCCGCTCCCACACATGTTGGACCATGGGCTTTCCGGCCACGGGGGCCAGGGCCTTGCCCGGAAAGCGCGTCGAGGCCCAGCGGACGGGGATGACGCAGAGGACGGTCATAGGGCCTCCCTCAATAGGCGTGCTTGCTGATGAGGCCCTTCCACAGCGTGAGCCAGAGGATCTCGAGGTCGAAGAGGAGGGACCAGTGCTCGATGTAGTAGAGGTCGCACTCGATGCGCTTCTCGAGCGAGGTGTCCCCCCGCCAGCCGTTCACCTGGGCCCAGCCCGTGATGCCGCTCTTCACCTTGTGGCGGAGCATGTAGCCCGGGACCGAGCGCCGGAACTGCTGGACGAACACAGGACGTTCGGGACGGGGGCCGACCAGGCTCATCTCCCCGCAGAGCACGTTCCAGAGCTGGGGGAGTTCATCCAGACTGGTGCGGCGGAGGAGAGCGCCGAGGGAGGTGCGTCGCGCGTCGCCCCGCCGGGCCCAGACCGCGCCCGTCTCCCGCTCTGCGTCCACGCCCATCGAGCGGAATTTCAGCATCTCGAAGCGCACCCCGTCAAGGCCCATGCGCTCCTGCCGGAAGAGCACCGGGCCCGGCGAGGTGAGCTTGATGGCGAGGGCGATGAGGGCCATCAGGGGGGACAGCACCCCCAGGAGCAGGGAGGCGATGACCACATCCGCCCCCCGCTTCACCCACCTGCGCCAGCCGAAGAGGGGGCTCTCGCTCAGGTTCACCACCGGGAGCCCCGCCAGCTCCTCCACCCCCGCGTGGAGACGCATGAAGTGGAGCAGGTCGGGCACCACGCGCACGTCCGCCGTCTCGTCCGCGAGCTCCACCATCATGGCCTCCAATTCATCGTGTTCGGCCAGGGGGAGGGCCAGGTAGACGTCGCTCGCGCCCATCTCGGCCAGCGCCCGCCGCAGGTCGGGGTAGCCCCCGAGCCGCTGGAGGCCCCCCGGCGTCCTCCCTTCGGGGGAGAGGGCGCCCACCAGGTGGAAACCCAGGGCCGCGTGGCTCTTGAGGGCCTCGGCGACGCGCTCCGCCACCGGCCCGTGCCCCACCAGGAGCGTCCGTCGCACGTCCACCCCCCGACGGCGGAGCTTGCGGATGATGGACCAACCGATGAGCCGCGCCCCCCAGAGGAAGAAGGGGGAGGCCGCCCAGAAATAGGCCATCATGACCCGCGAGTAGGAGCGCTCGCGGTAGAAGAAGGTGAGGGCCATGAGGCAGAGCGCCACCCCGGTCGCGGCCTTGAGGATGGGGACGAACCCCTCCTCGCGGGCCCGGGCGGGGACCCTTTCGTAGAGCCCCGTGATGCGGGCCACGAAGAGCCAAAAGAGGAGGAGGAACGGGAGGAGCTCCAGATAGGGACTCAGGGGGACAAACCCCCGGGTCAGGGGAACGATCCCCGCGTAGAACCGGACGTAGTAGGCGGCCAGCCAGCACAAGGAGAGAGAGAGCAGGTCACACAGGAGCAAGACCGCAACGTTCAGCTGGCCATATTTCTTCAGCACGGGGGCACCCCCGCCGGGGAGCGAGCTCGGTCCACCGAACGGCGGTGCCGCTCGGCCGCCTCCTCCACCCAGGCGGCCAGGGCGGCGCGGAAGCTCTCCCGGCTGAACCTCCGGGCCCGGGCGCGGCAGGCGGCGGGCGAGAAGCACCCCTCTACTTCCTCGAAGCGGCGCACCGCCGCCGCCAGGCTCTCGGGCGTCTGCTCCCCGAAGAAAAGGCCCGTGGGGGGTTCCTCCCCCGCTCCGTCCAGCCCCACCACCGTCTCCAGCGCCCCGCCGCGGCCGAAGGCAACGACGGGCCTGCCCGCCGCCATGGCCTCGAGGGGTACGATCCCGAAGTCCTCCTCCCCCGGAAAGATGAGGGCGCGGGCGCGGGCGTAGAGCGAAGCGAGGGCCTCGTCGCTCTGCCACCCCAGGAACTCCGCGTTGGAGGGGGCATCCCGCTGAAGCCGACGCATCTCCGGCCCCGTCCCCACCACCTTGAGGGGGGATCCCAGGCGCCGGAAGGCAGCGAGGGCGAGGTCTGTGCGCTTGTAGGGGACCATGGCGGCCACGAGGAGGTAGTACCCCTCGGGCTCTTCCTCCCGCTCGAAACGGGAGAGGTCCACGAAGGGGTGGATCACCTGACACTGCCGGCCATAGTAGCGCTGTACCCGCCGGGCCACCGCCTCGGAGATGGCGCAGAAGGCGTCCACCCGGTGGACCGAGGCGGCGTCCCAGAGCCGCAGGTAGTGGATGAGGGGAGGGACCAGCAGGCGCCCCACGGGCCCCAGGCGGCCCTCGCCGAAATAGTCGTGGTAGCCGCTCCAGGCGTAGCGCATCGGGGTGTGGAGGTAGCAGAGGTGTGGCGTCTCAGGCCGCGTCAGGGCCCCCTTGGCGACGCAGTGGCTGCTGCTGATGACGAGGTCGAAGCCTCGCAGGTCGAACTGCTCCACGGCGAGGGGCATCAGGGGGAGGTAGCGGCGGTAGTGCCGGCGAGCAGCCGGCAGGCGCTGGAGGAAGGAGGTGTGGATGGGGTGCGCCTCGATGGCGGGGCTCACGCTCCCTTCCCGGTGGACGAGCGTGAAGATCTCCGCCCCCGGGAAGAGCTCGCAGAGGACCTCCAGGACCCGCTCGCCCCCCCGCATCCCCGTGAGCCAATCGTGGATGAGAGCCACCCGCATGCCATTTCGCATTGTAGCCCCGCCTCGAGGCCAGCGGCAATCCCACCAGGGATGTGGGCGTCAGCATGACGGAAGGGCCGCCCCAATTGCAACCGATGAGGAGTCCCCAACAGATGGGGTTGGGAGCGAGCGCGAGGGCAACATCACTGGGAAGGGAAGCTCTGAGGAGGAAGGCCAAGAACCATAAGGGCAGGCAGCACCGGGGCCATCTGAAAAGGCGAAGCCATCACGAACAATGCCATCAAGACAAAGACCTGCCTCTTCATGCTCCTCTCCTGGCCAAGGCGACGATGTTATAGCCTTCGAAAAAGGGATAAAAGATCGGAAGAGTCAGGATGGTAGGAATCCACATTAAGGCATCCCTAAGCCTGCGCATCTTCGAACCTAACCTACCGATCTTCTCCAGGGAGGTTGACCTGTTCGGCGATGTCTCCCCTTTGGGCACCACAAGGCCTTTAGCGTAGAGGTTCAGTATTTTGTAGAGCAAGATCCTCACGAGATAGCCGTAAAAGAAGTTGATCGACAAGGGGATCGGCGTGCGTTCGATCTGCAAGATCTCAAAGCCCAACGCCTCCAAGAGCCTTCGCAGCGATCTCTCGCTCCACTGCGTCAGATGGTGCGGTGGATAGTCATTAAATTCCCGGACCGGCCAACGATCTCTGTTGGGAACGCTTAGGGCGATACGCCCACCTGGTTTCAGGAGCTCCTTCATCTCCCCGAGGAACAGCGCGGGTGACTCGACATGTTCCAAGACCTCGAAAGAGGTGATGGCATCAAAGATCTCATGGGGCTGTCCTCGTCGAAATTCTTCCAGCGTCGTGGCAAAGAGAGACTCGATCCCGAACCGCCTTTTGCCCGCCTCTATGGCCTCCACGGAGAAATCGATGCCGCTGGCTTCATACCCTTCCTTTGAGGCATAGGCGACGAAAGTCCCAGCGCCGCAACCGATATCCAGGAGCTTCCCTTTTTTAGGCAGGTTCTTAAGGGCCCACGAGAAGTACCACATGATCCGGTCGTCAACGGCGATATGCCGAACAATGTACGCTTTGTCGTACCATCCGCCGCCCTGCGTTTTCATGGGGTCTGAGAAGACCAAATCGCAAGAGGGACAGTAATACAGCGCGTAATCCCCACACCGCTCCACAAAGCGAAATCCTTCTCCGGCCCGGCAGACTGGGCATACGAACTTGGATTTCATCCTTCCTCCAATGACAGCACAGTGCACGTCAAGCGGATTTTGGCCCTGCGTTCAGTACACTCCCGAAAAACTGCCCCGTTCGGGTTTAGACCATCCTCCCATTGATGCCCGTTAGACTATGCCACACATTATTTGCTGTCAATGTCCCAAGCCCCCCATTCTCCTAATGCGCGAGCCGCCAGGCGAGGGCCAGGGCCGCCGAGCAAATTGCAAGCTTCACAGCGATGCCCTTGGGAGAGAGGGGGGCGCAGCGACGGCGGTACTCCCAAAGCAGGATTCCCCCCGCCGCCAGGGCAGCCCATTCCGCTGCTGGAAGGCCCAAATGCTTGAGCTTTGGTATCAAGACGAAAGCTGCTAACCAATAGAGAGCATTGTAAGCAGCTTGAAAAAGGGCTGCCTCCTTCACGTCCCCCTTGGCAGAGAGAGCGGTGGCCAAGACCGTGTAGCCGGCCGTCACCATGAAAGGAACGGCCAGGAGGAACATGACGTCGACCATCGGGAGCCACGCCCTTCCATAGACGGCCGGCACCCACCACGGACTGAGGGCTGCCATGAGAGCGATCGTCGGTGCGATGAGCCAATAGAGGAGGTTCAGGCTTCTTTGGACCAAGTCGTTCAAAGCCAAGGGCTGGTCCTGTAGCTTCGAATACGCGCTCATCCCGACGCGAAAGGTCAAGGTCACAAGGACCCTTGGGTACTCTAGGATCCTATACGCCAATTGGACGTAGCCGAGAGCCTGCGCGTTCACGAGAAAGCCGACCAGGACGGGACCGGCGTGGACCGGGAGCCATTGAAGCAAGGTGAAGGCGAGGTAAGCAGGGGCAAACCGCGCGATCCCCCTGAGCGCCCCGAGATCCCATCCCAAACCCACTCGACGGGAGATCGTGAAATGCGAGTAAAGGGCCGACGTGGCGCCTCGAAGCGCGTTCCCCAGTGTCAGCCCCCATACGCCGTGCCCCAAGAACACGCCGGCGACCGCACAGAGATTGAAGACAAAGATGTCCAACAGCTCGGCGGCAGCTGGTTTGCGATAGTCCATCCTCCGTTCCGCCAAAGCCAAGGCCGTCCAACGCCAGCAGTAAAAGTAGCCACCAACGCCAGCTCCCCGCACAAGAGGGGTCAAGGCTTCATCCCCAAAGTAACGGCTGAGGGAGGGGGCAACGACGAAAATCGTCAAGAGGGCGCCCAGCGCGCCGATCACGTGCTGCAACGTAAAACAGGTTTGGATCTCTTTCGGGCCGGGCTCCCGGGGGCTCCGTACCAGGTAGCCCCATACCCCGAGGCTGATCAAAGTATGCAGGGTCAAGATGAAGTAGGATATGGCATAAAGTCCCCAGAATCTCGGCCCCAGAAGGCGGGCGACGACAACGCTTCCGCTGAAGTTCAGGATGAAGCCAACGCCATAACGTACCAAAAAAACCCCTGCTCCTTTCAGAGCAGTCCCTTCGAGCTCCCTCGTCGCCCCGCGTTCAGCTCCCGGCCGGCGTCCCCCAGCTAGTAAACGCACAATCGCTTTGAGGAAGGACATAGTGGTTGTCCTCATTCGCTTCTTCGGAAAAGGCCAGAAAAATACAACATGGCTTGCGCCCAGTAAAATGGCCTATTCCGGCAATTCCGTTTCCTGCTGAGCACGATGGCGCACACCCGGGGCGGAGGCGCCGAGAGGAGACAGGAAGTGCCAGGCGCACAAAGGAAGTGTCCGACGCACTCCTCCCGGTGAGGAAGCGGAACGACCTTCACCTCCCAGCGGGCTCCCCACAGGCCAGCTCATCTGCCGGGGCTTTGGTCCCACCGGGCGAGGGGTCGTCCGCGGCGAGGAGGTCCACGCCCTCTTCCGGCGCCATGAGGCGCCTCGCCGGCTCTCCCAGGCTTTCCCGCTCCTCGCAGGCGAGAGGGATGACCGCCACCCCGCCGCCCGGCTCTCCCACTTGAGCTCCCCCCGCAGTGCGCGCCGTCCCCAGGACTCTAGTATCGCCCGCTCCTCCCCGCAAGGGAGCCTCCTTGACAAGGGTGGGCCCGCTTATTATTCAGGGCGCGTCGGTGCTCCTCGGGGCGGGAGGGGGGAAAGTCTCCATGATCGACGGGCTGGTGCTCAAGAAACTGGGGTCAACAACCCGCTCTGTATCGCCGAGTTCCGCGCCTGGGAGGAGAGCTACCTCCGGGCCGCTCCTGTTCGCTGAGGGTGCGAGAGGCGGGGCCGCCCTCGCCCGCGTGATGGCCACCCCTTGGAGGCGCGCGCGGTCGTGGGTCTCGCCCCGCCCCGAGGGGAGGGATGCAAGATGGGCAAGAACCTCGCTTTCCTGGGACTGGGGCGGATGGGCTGCCCCATGGCCAGAAACCTCATCCGCTCGGGCCACCGGGTGCGCGGCTACGACCCCGACGCGGGGGCGCTGGCCCGCTCGGAGGCCAACGGGATAGAGGCCGCCC
>JBHIBR010000031.1:0-10605 GCA_046759145.1 Nitrospinota bacterium
GGCCTCTGGTCCGGGGTGCGACCGGGGCAACTCCTGATCCCACTCGACGCTCACGTGGTGCGCCTCTCGCAGCTCTTGGGCTTCACGCGGCGGACGAGCCCCGGCCGCGCCATGGCCATCGAGGTCACGGAGGCCCTCCGGAACCTGGACTCCGCCGACCCCATCAAGTACGACTTTGCCCTCTCGCGCATGGGCATCCTGGACCGCTGCCCCCGCCGCCGGGACATCAACCTCTGCAGGCGGTGCCCCATCCGCGACATCTGCCGCTTCTGGCGAAACCGCCGAAGCCCGCGGAAGGGGGAGCACCCCCTCGCCCCCTCCGGGCCTCCCGGCCTCGGACCCGCCTGAGGGCGCGCTTGTTGGCCCACCGGCCCCATGCTAACTTAGGCTGATTTCGGCGAATGGGGAGAGCTCCCATGGCGCAGGCTTTCCGCCGCATCGCCATCACTTCGAAGCCCTCCCGCGAAGAGGGAGAGAAGTTCGTCCGGGAACTGGTCGAGTGGCTGGAGGAGCGGGGCTGCGAGCTCGTCCTGGACGCAACAACGGCGTCCGCCGCGGGGCGTCGGACAGACCTCAAGCGCGAGGAGGTGAGCCGCGGGGCGGACCTCCTGGTGGTGCTGGGGGGGGACGGCACCTTCCTCAGTGCGGCGCGCACCCTGGGCGCGGACGGCCCCCCCATCCTGGGCATCAACCTGGGGCGATTGGGCTTCCTGACGGCCCTGCCCCAGCCGGCCCTCTTCCCCTCCCTCGAGCGCATCCTCGCGGGGGATTACCTCCTGGAAGAGCGCCAGCGCCTCCGGCCGGCTCTCCACCGAGGGGGAGAGGTCATCCCGCTGCGCGACGTCCTCAACGACGTGGTCATCACCCCCATCTCCCTGGCCCGGCTGGTCGAGCTCACAACCCGGGTGAACGGCCGCCACCTGGCGACCTTCCGGGCGGACGGACTGATCCTCTCCACTCCCACGGGTTCCACTGCTTACGCCCTGGCGGCCAGCGGGCCCATCATGGTCCCGCGGGTGCAGGCTCTCATCCTGTGCCCCATTTGCCCCCACAACCTCTCCAACCGGCCCATCGTCCTCCCGGACGACGTTGCGGTGCAGATCGCCCTCCGGGAAAGGGATACGCCCCACGTCCTCCTCACCCTGGACGGCCAGGAGGGCCACACCCTCGAGCCCGGGGACGTGGTGGAGGTGGCCAAGAGCCCCCACCCTGTGCGCCTCGTCCATCCGCCCGACAGCGACTTCTTCCAACTCCTGCGGGAGAAGCTGGGGTGGGAGGTCAAGCCCCTGGCCATGGACCTCCCCCAAGAGGCGGACCGTGCTGCGCCTGCTGCGGATTGCTAACTTCGCCATCGTCAGCGAGATGCTGGGGATGGAGTGAGGGACCTCCTCAGCGGAGGGTCGCCCGAGGCGCCGTGCGGGGAAGCACCCTCCCCAGCACCCGCACCGGCCACCGGCGGCTGAGCTGCCCGTGGGCTTCCCGGTAGCTCAGGCGCCCCGAAATGACGGCCGAAAAGAGGTCGCGAACCTCCCCACTCCAGCATCCGGCCAGATAGGCGACCAGCGGCTGGCAAAGGAGGAGCGAGGCGAACTTTTGCACGCAGTGGAGGTCGGGGAGGATGTCCGAGGAGATCCGCTCCGAGTAAGCGGCAAGGGAGGCCCGGCCCGAGAGGAGGTCGTCCACCGCCTCGGCCGCCCGGGCCCCGCTGATGACGGCGTGGTGGATGCCCTCGCCCGTGAGGGGGTCCACGAGGCCGGCCGCATCTCCGGCGACCACCGCGCGCTCCCCGTGGAGGCGCTGGCCGGGTCCCCCCGTCCGCAGGGGCAGGCCGGCGCCCGTCACCGCCACCGAGAGCCGGCGCCCCAGCCAGGGCTGGACCGCCAGGAACCCGTCGAAGACGCGCCGCAACCCCCCCGAGCCGCCCGCCATGGAGCAGACCCCCGTGGAGAGGTGCTCGCGCTTGGGAAACACCCAGGCGTAGCCCTGGGGGAGGGCGCCAAAGTCGAACAGCGCGAAGGGGGCCGCCCGCTCGAAATCCGGCGGGGGAACCCGCACCTCCCCCGAGAGGGCACCCCCGAAGCGCACCCCGCGCCAGAGGCCCAAGTCCCGCGCCACCACGCTGCGAGCGCCATCCGCCCCGATGACGGCCAGCGCCCGCAGCGAGAAGCGCTCCCCCTCCCGCTCCACGAGGAGGTGCACCCCATCCCGCTCCTCCGCTAGACGCAGGGCCCGCGCCCCATCCCAGAGGGCGGCCCCGGCCTCCCGAGCTTTCTCCACCAGGAAATTGTCAAACACCTCCCGCATCACCATCCGGACCTCGAGGGCGCGGGGCTCGAGGGCCCGGGGCCACCTCCCCCGGTAGCTGAACACCACGCGGCTCACCTTCCTCTCCACCACATCTCGGCCCGCCCGGTCACGCCCCAGGGGGAAGTCGAGGGCTCGGACGGTGGTCTCGCTGATGACACCCGCGCAGCACTTGTCCCGGGGAAAACGGTGGGCGTCAAGCAGGAGGACGGAGCGGCCCCGGAGGGCGAGCCTGCGGGCCGCCGTGGCACCGGCGGGTCCGGCTCCCACCACCAGGCAATCCCAGCCCCTCTCCGCCCGCTCGGGGGGCATCCCTCAGCCTCCCGCTCCCCGGGCCTCCATCCAGCGACCGGCCGCGAAGAGCACAATGCCGAGGACCAGCAGCTCGAGCTCGGACCACATGCCCCCCCCCGAGGAGAGCCCCGCGTAGAGGGCATAAGCGAGGTCCATCATCGCCGCCACTTGGAGGGCCCGGCCGAAGAAATAGAGCACCGCCCGCCTACTCCAGCCTCTCCACGGCCACCGAGATGCGCGAGAGACCCTCCTCCACCTGCTCCACGGAGCAGGCGAAGGAGAAACGGATGTAGCCATCGTCCCCGAAGGCCACCCCCGGCACCGTGGCGCAACGGGCGCTCGAGAGGAAGAAGGAGGCCACGTCGAGGGAGCTCCTGAGCTCCCCCTCCGGCCCGCTCTTGCCGAAGAGGCCGCGCACACGGGGGAAGGCGTAGAAGGCCCCCTGGGGGGAGAGACAGCTCACGCCCGGCAGCTCGTTCAGGCCTGCCACCAACACCCGGCGCCTGCGGTCGAACTCGGCCACCCACCCGCGGAGGAAGTCTTGGGGGCCCTCCAGGGCGGCGATGGCGGCGGGCTGGGCGAAGGAGACCGGGTTGGTGGTGCTCTGGCTCTGCACGCTCGCCATGGCCCCCATCAGGTGCTCCGGGCCGAGGGCGAAACCCAGCCGCCAACCCGTCATGGCGTAGGTCTTGCTCAGCCCGTCCACCACGACGGTCCGCTCCTTGAGCTCGGGCGAGAGGGAGGCGATGCTCACGTGCTCGACGCCGTCGTAGAGGATCTTGCCGTAGATCTCGTCGCTGATGACCGTGAGGCGGCGCCGGGCCACCACCTCTCCGATGGCCTCGAGGTCAGAGCGGCGGAGGACAGCGCCCGTCGGGTTGCACGGGCTGTTCAGGAAGAGGGCCTTGGTGCGGGGGGTGACGGCCTCCTCCACGGCCTCGGGGCGGAGGCGGAAGCCGTCCTCTTCCCGCGTCGGGAGGCGCACCGGCCGCGCGCCCGAGAGCTCCACGATGGGCTCGTAGGACACCCAAGCGGGGACGGGGATGAGCACCTCATCCCCCGGGCCGAAGAGAGAAAGGGCGATGTTGAACACGCTGTGCTTGGCCCCCATGGAGACCACCACCTGCTGGGGGGAGTAACGGAGGCCCTTCTCTCTCTCCACCCAGTCGGCGATGGCCCGCCGGAGGGCCTCGGTGCCGCGGACGGCGGTGTACTTGGTGTGTCCTTCCCGGAGCGCCCGGATGGCCGCCTCCTTGACGTGCTCGGGAGTGTCGAAGTCGGGCTCGCCGGCCGCGAAGGAGAGGACGTCCAGGCCCTGCGCGCGCAGGGCGGCGGCGCGGGTGTTCATCTCCAGAGTGGCGGCGGGCGCGAGCCCTCGCACCCGTTCGGAGAGCTCCATGGGCTCCTCCCCTTCCTCAGCGGCGAGCGAACTTCTTCTTCAGTGCGGCCCACACTGGGGGCGGCACGAGGGCGCTGGCGTCCCCTCCCAGCGAGGCCACCTCCTTCACCAGGCGGCTGCTCAGGTAGGTGTACTGCTCGCTGGGCATCAGGAACAGCGTTTCCATCTCGGGGCTCAGCCCGCGATTCATGAGGGCCATCTGGAACTCGTACTCGAAGTCGCTCACCGCCCGGAGCCCCCGGACCAGCACCCTCGCCCCCACCCGCCGGGCGAAGTCCACCACCAGCCCCGAGAAGCTCTCCACCCGCACCGAAGGCCGACCGGCGAACACCTCCGCCAAGAGGGCGCGTCGCTCCTCGACGGTGAAGAGAGGCTCCTTCTCCGGGTTCGCGGCGATGGCCACGACGACCGGGTCGAACATCCGCAACGCCCGCTCCACCAGGTCCACATGACCGTTGGTCGGCGGGTCGAAGGTCCCAGGGTAGATGGCGCCGATGGGCATGGGGGCGTTCCCCTCGGGCGGAAGCGGTGGGGGGCTCGGCCGCTAGCCCGCCGCCCTCCCCGATTCGGTGCGGGCGCGGCGCGCCACCACCACGCGGGTCCCCGAGAAGGTGTCGTGGAGGCAGCGGCCCGCGGCGCCGAAGATGGCCAGGGCCTCGAAGGGGATGAAACGGATAGCCGTGCGGGCGAGGGCCCGCAAGAGGGAGGGCTGCATCCCCTCCTCGTCCACCACGCGCATGCCCAGGGCCCACTTGCCGGCCGTCCGCCCGAAACGGCCCTCCAGCATCCAGAAGTAGAGGAAGAGGAGGAGGTATGCCGTTGGGCCCAACTTTCCCTCCACAAT
Organism: Nitrospinota bacterium; assembly: GCA_046759145.1. GTDB lineage: Bacteria > UBA8248 > UBA8248 > UBA8248 > JBHIBR01 > JBHIBR01. Next base: position 4,842 of record JBHIBR010000031.1, read on the forward strand.
CGCCCCCCCGCCCGCGCTCCCAAAATCCAGGCTGCCAAGGCCCGCCAGCCCGGCGATGGCCACCAGGATCACCAGATCCGCCGCCCAGGCAAGCAGCCGCCGGAAGCGGCCCGCCGGCGGGAGCGTCCAGCGCGCCAGCTCCTCCCCCCCGGGGAGGGCGACCCCGAAGCGCCGGCACAGCTCCAGGTATTCCCTCTCGCCCACCCCCAGGTGCTCGGCCGCCCGACGGGGGTCGGAGAAAACCCTCGAAGCGGTGCGCACGCGCTCGGCATCCGGGGGAGGCATCGCTCGGGCTACTTGGTGAGCTCCCGCACCATGTGCGCGAGCTCGGGGAGGAGGAGGCGCGTCATGGCGGTCTTACACGCGTTCCCGGAGCCCGGCATGGCGGCCACGAGCTTCCCCCGGCACACCCCCGCCACCGCCCGCGAGAGCATCGCCGGGGGGCCGATCTCCTGAAAGGAGATGTAGCGGAACAGCTCCCCGAAGCCATCCACCCTCTTCTCCAGGTTGCGGACGATGACGTCGTAGGTCGTATCCCGGCGCGCGATGCCCGTGCCCCCGTTGGTCAGGATGGCCTGGACGCCGGGGTCGGAGAGAACCTCGTCGAGCTTCTTCTGGATCTCCGCGGGCTCGTCGCGGACGATGGCATAGCCCGCCACCCGGTGGCCGCCCTCTTTCAGCAGCTCCATGATGATCTGCCCGCTGGTGTCGCTCTCGGGCGTGCGGGTGTCGCTCACCGTGATGATGTAGCAGGCCACACTCTCCGGGGCCTCCCGGCGGTGCTCCTCATAGGTCTTGCGCGCTGCGGCCTCCTCGAGCCTCTCCCTCTCGCCAGGAGGATGTGGATGACGACCTTCGGCCCCCACGACCTCCGCCTCAGAAGAGCCTGCCCCCCCATGCGGGCAGGTCGACCCCCACGGCGAGCAGCCCGCGACGCCACACCTTTCTCCCCTCCGACGCCGGAGCGGCGGATTTCTCCCTACTTACCTCAATTCCCGGCCCTCGGCAAGGCGCCGGAGCCGGCCCCGATCGCCGCGGCCTGCCGGGTGGGATTGCGAACTCGCCGGGAGGGTTCGAGAACTCAGATTCGGCGAGCCGCAGCCGCCCCTTCCTGCACCGCGGCCACCTCCGAGCACCACGGATCTTTGACAGCGAGAGGGGAAAAGTCTAGAGTTAAGGTTGAGGGGAATCCACCAACAGCTCGAACAACCCCGAGGACATCCTTTTCTCATGAACGCTGCGCTCACCGGCCTCGCCAGGGGCGGGGGCAAAGGTTCCCTGGGGACCTGAGAGGCGAGAGCTGGCCATGGGGGAGCCGATGCGGGCAATCGGACTGGTGGTGCCCTCCCGGAACCGGGTGATGGAAGCCGATTTCCACCGGAGGGTCCCCCACGATGTGTGCGTGGCGACGAGTCGGGTCTGGAAGGCCCGGGCGCGCGTAGACGTCGCCGCGCTCGATGAGGTGCTCGCCCACTTCGAGGAAGCTGCCGAACGGGTGGCGACGACCAAGGTGGACGTCATCATGTTCGGATGTACGTCCGCAAGCTTCATGCACGGGGCCGAAGCCACCGAGGCCCTCGAGTCGCGCACAAGGGAACAGACCGGCATTCCAACCCTCACGACTTCAACGGCAGTCGCGGAGTGCCTGCGTCGGCTCGGGGTTCAGAAGGTCGCAATCTTCACACCCTACACCGACGAACTGAACGAAAGGGAGCGGGCCTACTTCGAGGCAAAGGGCTTCCGGGTCTCCAGGGTCGGTGGGCTGGGGTTCGAAACTAGCGAGGAAAATTACTCTTGCCCGCCCGAGCGGATTCGAGGGCAAGCCCTGGAATTCATGGCGGACGATGACGCCGCACTCTTCATCAGCTGCACGAACTTTCGCGCCTATCCTGTTGCCTCGGCCCTCGCGCGCGAGCTGGGTCGGACGGTGGTCACCTCCAATATGGCCTCTCTATGGGCGAGCCTGGAAAGGCTCGGGCATCCGAAAGCCGATTCGATCCTGGCCGAAGGACGGCCCGAGTAGCCGCGAATGACGGAAGACTCTACGCCAAGGGTGTCGCGGGATGAAGATGAAGAGCGATCCATTTTGAGATAGCTTCGTCGGACACCCAGAGGGGGGGCACCATGAGCGTCGCCGAGCGGTTCGCCGAGTTCATCACCAGAACCCGCTTCGAAGACCTGCCGCCGGAGACGGTGCGCTTCGCAAAGGAGCTCACGCTCAAGAATGTGGCGGGCATGCTCGCCGGCTCAGCAGAACCGGCGGCGGGGCCGGTCCTCCACTACGTGCGGGAGCACCGCGGCACTCCCCAGGCCGGTGTGATCGGCTGGGGCTTCCGGACGACGGTGGAGCACGCGGCGCTCGCCAATGGCTACTTCGCCCACTGCTCGGAGCTCGAGGACGACCAGTTCCCGGGCGGCGGCGTGAGCGCCATCACGGTGTGGCCGGCCCTGTTGCCCCAGGCGGAGCACCTGGGCCTGAGCGGGCGGGAGTTCCTGGCTGCGGCCGTAGTCGGCGTTGAGGTCCAGAACCGCCTCGCCTACCACATCTCGGCCGAGACGGACGGGATCGGCATCATGGGGCTCTCCCTCTACGGCGGTTTCGGGAGCGTGGCGGCGGCGGCCAAGGCTTACAGGCTCGACTACGATGCGACCCTCCGGGCGCTGGGCCTCGCCCTCACCCAAGGCATCGGCTACTGGCTCACGGTGGGGACGAACACGCACTTCTTCGAGTCCGCCGCGGTGTGCCGGAACGGCGTCGTGGCGGCACAGCTCGCCCGCGAGGGCCTCACGAGCAACCCCGATCTCCAGCGCTGGGTGGACGTGTGGTTCGGGGAGGGGAAGGTGAACCTCTCGCGAGCAGTGGAGGGGCTGGGGGAGCCACCTTATTTCATCCACAGGATATGGGTGAAGAAGTTCCCCAACTGCTTCTTCATCCACCGCCACATGGACGCCCTCGCCATGCTCCTCGCCGAGCGGGCCATCCCTTACGAGCAGGTGGAGCGCGTGGAGGCCCACATCGGCCCCATCGAGAGCATCTGCGACCGGCCCGAGCCGCAGACGGAAGGGGACCTGCGCTTCAGCTACCAGCACGCGCTGGGGGCGGTGCTCCTGGGGGAGGAGGTGGGGCTCGAGCTCTTCGAGGAGTCCAAACTCCACGATCCGCGCCTGCGGGAGGCGAGGGCCAAGGTCCACACGGTCTACCCCCCCCACTGGCCCCGGCGCTACATGACGGGGGGCGTGGCCCGGGTGGAGCTCCGCCGCAAGGACGGCACGACCCACGTCAAGGAGCTCGACCAGAGCCTCGGGGCGCCCAAGTACCCCCTCGCCACGGAGCAGTTCGTCGAGATGTATCGCAAATACACCCGGCATGTGCTCCCGGAGCGCGAGACCGACCGGACCCTCGAGCTCATCCTGAGCCTCGATGAGCAGCCCGACCTCCGGGAGCTCACGGAGGTCCTCACCTTCCGGGCGGGAAAGAGCCCACGGGTCCGGTAGGCAGCTCCCCCGGGCGCGCGAGGGGAAGGGATGGAAGTCTTTGGCCGCCGGGTCCGGCAAGAGGTCGGAACCGCTCCGAGGACTGGCCTCCCCAGGGTGATTCCATGACGCCTCATACGCCAACTTCTAAATGGATGCAAACCGCGGATGGCTCTTCCCTTGGAAAGTCCATTGGCGTACGCGAAATTGTGGCTCTGGAGGATCAAACGTGAGACAGATCTCTCAATCCCTGCGGATAGTGAAGGGAACGCGATGTTATCCCTTGGTCCTGGGGATACTCTGCATTCTTACAGCGGGCTGTGCGACAGCCACGCTTAAGATGTACGAGGGCCCGGAAAAGCCCAGGGGGACGGTCGCTGTTATTGTGAACGAGGGATGGGGTTTATGGATAAGGAATGTGGATGGCAAGGATGTAGAAGTTGCATCTCATAGGGCTTTGTTTCAGGACTACTCAAGTGTCGCCCTCGAACCAGGCGAGCATCGCTTGGGCGTATCCTATGACACACTGACTCAAGTGCCGGAGTTCATATACGTTTACCATAAAGATTTTTCCCTTAAAGTGACTGTTAAGGGCGGCCATACGTACGCCCTCAGGTATACAACGTCGGGGGGTCCGTTTGAGCCGTATATGCGCGTGTGGGTTGAAGATTCATCTACCGGAGAGAAGATCGCAACCGCATCGGGAATAGTAGAAACAGAGGAATTCGGTCCATTTAACGGGGATCTCCGTGAGGGTCGTTGTGACTGATAGAAAAGGATGTGTTTAGATCGAAAACGGAATCCGTGCTGAGATTGCAAAAGGGCTACGTGAGCCAGAATCCCGCGACGTTTCGAACCGGATGATTCGCGTCCGCTCATCCAGCTCTGGCGGCTCGCAGCCGATGGCCGCCGGGGAAGATGACAGATGGGGCTGCTTCTGGAGGCTGGCCTCCTAGATGTCTTCTCCGGGACCTGCCAATCCACCGTGCCGGATACATTGCCAATCTCTCTCCTGGGTCTTCTGACCCCTGTCCTGTTCCCGCTCATCATCGGGCCCTCCCCCTCAAGGGGCCAGAGGACTCGGCTCCCACAGGTCGAGGAGGAGCTTGCGAAAGGTTTGGACCTTGGGCCGACAGCTCCGCATCAACTCGTATATCCCGTTCTCGCTGACGCGCTCAAATCCATTCCGGAGTGTCACCGTCGCGGCTTGGATAGGTCCCCCGACCGTGGCTTCAACGGTCATCGTTTCTAACATCAAGAACACAGCCAGCTCCTTGAGCTGGTCCACCATCATCTCGGGATAGTGGGATTTTTTCGCCAAGTAATGTGCGACGTGGTAATGTGCGGCCAAAAACATCGGGTTGAGGACCCCTTCCGCTTGAAATGCCCTCGAACTCTGAAACGATGTCACCTTAAATTGGTTCGTGTGCACACTGTCATAACCCGCCAGGATGAACCCCACAAATCCTTGAGGGGCTGCTTCCGGCTGCGCGTTTGCCCAGTTGTTGAATTCCTCCTGGAAAATTCCCTGCGCGGCCTTTTCAATCTCTTGGAAACTCGGGAACCGCTGCCGCTTAGCCTCCTCCACCAGGCGGCTGATGCCGCTGTATCCGGGCTCGGCCAAGCCATAAGTGAGCACGCCAATATCCCTGTTGACCTGTAAGAACTTTTCGGAGGTGTCTCGGGTCATCTCCTGAATCCGGCCGGTCGCCGGATCCGCTCCCACCGACGTCACGCGGCTATCCGTGCCCAGTACCAGCCCGTTGCAGCCCCGGAGCGCCAAGGCCAGGGTCATATTACCTCCTGCCGGGGGCAGTCCTAGCTAAAACAGACCGATGCAGCCGAGTGCGAGCCGATGCGATTTCTGCCTGGCGAGTTCGAGAAACCGCCGAATGACGTCCTCGGCCTCCCACTGAAAGCCCCTTTCCCGGTCGACCGTTGCCATCGCAATGTGGGGCCGGACCTCGGGGAGCGCCAGATGGGTTTCCGAAATGAGAAATACGGCCAGTTCTCGGCTGAGCTCCAAAGAGAGATTCCGGTTCCATATGCGGTCCATGAGATATCGGGCGATCGATGAATAGGATCCAATGAACAGATTTCCCGGGAAAGCCTCTACCTTCACCTCCTTTTCAGTCCACATGATCTCCCTCACCGCATCGTCATCAACCCCGGCAGGGTCGATGCCGGCCACCGCCATCCCGACATTAGGGCCACCGCCCGGCGGGTTCGCTTTCACATATGCCGCCAGAGACTGAGCGAAATCCCCCGCCTTCGTGGGAAGAGGGTGAGT
>JBHIBR010000032.1:0-10543 GCA_046759145.1 Nitrospinota bacterium
ACCGGCAGCATGAGGAGGGTGTCATTCTGAACGAAGTGAAGAATCTCGCTGCAGGCCCACTACGAGATGCTTCGCCATGCGGATTGCACACAATCCGCACGGATTGCCTGCAATCCGCAGCTCAGCATGACAGGCAAGGGGTTTTGGGATAGGCTCTAAGTCGGGGCGGCAGGCCAACCCATCGGCCGATAACACGGGAGGATCACTGCGCAATGAAAGTGGGACTCGTGGGGGCGGGCGCCATCGCCCACACGCACATCGAGGCCTACATCCGCCATCCCGCGGTCAAGGCTGTGATCGCTGCGGACAAGAGGAAGGAAGCGCGCGAGGCGCTGGCCGGCAAGTACGGCATCATCAAGGGCACCGCGCCCCACTACGAGGAGCTGCTGGCCGACGAGGACATCGCCCTGATTGACGTCTGCACGCCGCACCACACCCACCACCCCATCACCATGGCCGCCCTGGCCGCCGGCAAGGACGTGATCTGCGAGAAGCCCCTAGCCCTAACGCTGGACGAGACCGACGAGATGATCGCCGCCGCCGAGGAGCACGAGCGCAGGCTCTTCTGCTCGCTCAACCAGCGCATGCTGCCGGCGCACCTGAAGGCCAAGGAGCTCATCGAGGACGGCGACATCGGCCACCCCTTCTTCGGCGTGGTGGTGGTAGTGGGCAACGAGTTCGAGCGCATGAACGATCCCGAGAGCTGGAAGGGGGAGTGGAAGCAGGCCGGCGGAGGAGCGCTGTTCGACACCGGCTACCACGCCATCTACATGCTCCAGCACTTCCTGGGTGAGGGCAAAGGAATCCTGAAGAGCTTCCAGGATGGAGGAGAAGGTGGGGTAGCGCTTCGGGTCGAGCTGGCGGTCCGCCTCCCCCGTGTCGTAGAGGGCCTCGGGATTTTGGCGCAGGGGATGGCCCGCCGCGGAAAGCGTTTTCCCCCACCGGTCAAGGAGCCAGCGGTAGTTCACCGAGGCCACGTGGCTCACCTGGCTCCGGATGCTCCAGAGCCCCCAGCTCTTTTCGGGCAGGGTGAAGTCGAGCTGAGCGTCGGCGAGCCCCTCCACCTCCCGGGCGAACTTCTCGTAGAGACCCGCAAACCCGGGGAAGAGCTCGCGGGCGGGACGCTCGGCAGCGGGCTGTGGCATCGCAATCTCCTCCTCCGGGCCCGCAGGCCCTCACTTGGTCAGGATGTAGCTCTTTCCGATCTCCGGATTCAACACCCGCAGGGGCAATCCCAGCTTCCGGACCTCCGCCTCGAACTGCTCAGGCGTGCCCATCCATTTCTGGCGGCCCTTCAAGCGGGTGTGCTGAGGGATCACCGTTTTGAGGTTCGGGTTGTCCGTCATGAGGAGCTTGGCCGCGAAGGCCGCGTCGTCGGGGTGCATCATGAACCGCCCCAGGACTGGCAGCATCGCCACGTGGGGCTTGTAGCGCATCCCGAAGAGCTGAAGGTCCAGGGTGAGCGCGGTGCTGCCCGCCATGTACACGCGCAGCCCGTTTTCGAACGTGATGAGGAAGCCGGCGGCCGGGCCCCCGTAGAGGGGCGCGGGCGTCCCCTTGGGCCCCCGGATTCCCGAGCCGTGGTGGGACTGGACGACCTGGACCGTGACGCCCCCCACGGTCGTGCGCCCGCTCAGGCTCATCCGGTAGATCTGGCTCCTCTTGCCGCCGTATTTGCCGATCTGCCCCTGCATCCAGCTCCCCAGCTCGGCCACGGCGATGACCTTTGCGCCGGTGCGCGCGGCGATCTCCACCGCATCACCCATGTCATCCCTGTGTCCGGCCGTCGCCAGGATCAGGTCCACCTCGCCCCTCTTGTAGAAATCGATCTTGATGGGCGCATCTCGGTTGCCTTTGATCCACGGGTTGATGAGCACCACCTTGCCGGCCGTCGAGGTGAACCGGAAGTGCTGGTTCCCAAAAAATTCCATCCGGACCTCGGCCGCCCGCGCGGTCGGCGTCAGGAGGAGGCCGCACAGAAGTAGAAGCACGAAGAGGAGAGCGCTACGGGCACACCGGCGAGCGAGCATATCTTGGTCCTCCGAAGTCATGGCAAAAGATGCCTCTCAGCTCAAAAAGCCCTTGCGACGATCTGACGCTCCCAAATGGGCGAAGGGCTCACGGGAAGGACCGCCAGGAACGCCGTAAGCAAGAGCGCCTTCGCCCGTCGCATGCGTCGAATCTCCCGCACGGGGGATGGCCCACTATACCAGAAGCTGCCGAGCGGCGCGAAGACCACAAGGGGGCCGCACGGCCGGGCGAGCTCGCTGGACAGGCCCGCCGGGCGGGTGTTAGATGGCCCCTTGGGCAGAACCGAGAGGCGAGGGCCGCATGGGCGAGCTCGAAAGGCAACTGGCCCACATCACCCGGGGCACGGTGGAGGTCATCCAGCGGGAGGAGCTGGTCGCCAAGCTCCGCCGCCGAAAGCCCCTTCGGGTCAAGTGCGGCTTCGACCCCACCGCCCCCGACCTCCACCTCGGCCACACGGTCCTCATGCACAAGCTCCGCCACTTCCAGGAGCTGGGCCACGAGGTCATCTTCCTCATCGGGGACTTCACCGGCCTCATCGGCGACCCCACCGGCCAGAGCGAGACGCGCCCGCCCCTCAAGCGGGAGGAGCTCGAGCGAAACGCCGAGACCTACCGCCGCCAGGCCTTCAAGATCCTCGACGAGAAGAAGACCCGGATGGAGTTCAACAGCCGCTGGCTCTCCTCCCTCTCGGGAGAGGACCTCGTCCGCCTCGCCTCCCGGATGACGGTCGCCCGGATGCTCGAGCGGGACGATTTCCAGAAACGCTACGGAGAGGGCCAGCCCATCAGCCTGCATGAGTTCCTCTACCCGCTGCTCCAGGGCTACGACTCGGTGGCCCTCGAGGCGGATGTGGAGCTCGGGGGTACGGACCAGAAGTTCAACCTCCTCGTGGGGCGCGAGCTGCAGCGGGACTGGGGGCAGGAGCCCCAGGTGGTCATCACCCTGCCCCTGCTGCCGGGCACGGACGGGGTGCTCAAGATGAGCAAGTCGTTCGGGAACCACATCGGCATCGACGAGCCCCCCGAGGAGATCTACGGAAAGGTCATGTCCATCGGCGACGAGCTCATGCTCCACTACTACGAGCTCCTGAGCGAGGCGCCCGCGGAGGAGCTGGAGGAGATGCGCCGGGCGATGGCCGCCGGTCGCATGAATCCCCGAGACGCGAAGGCCCGCCTCGCCCTGGAGCTCACCCGCCGCTACTGGGGGAGCGCAGCCGCGGAGGCGGCTGCCCTCCGCTTCAACCAGGTGCACCGGGAACGACAGGTGCCCGATGAGGTCTCCGAGCCCGCCCTCGAGGTGCGCACCCGCACGGCGGGCCGCGTGTGGCTGGCGGCGCTCCTGGTGGCGGCGGGCCTCGCCAAGAGCCACGCCGAGGCCCGGCGCCTCATCCGCGGGGGCGGAGTCCGGGTGGACGGGGAGAGGGTGAAAGACGAGGAGCTCGAGCTTCGGGCCGACCGCGAGCACCTCCTCCAGGTGGGCAAGCGGCGCTTTGTCCGCATCAAGCCCGAGAAGCTCACCTTGCTTCCGGCCGCAGAGTCCCAGCCCTAACGCCAGGAACCAGGCAAAGAGCTACCCCCCCCGCCCCGGCGGGAGAGAACGGGCGGGGGCCTCAGCGGGGGAGGGCGCGCGTTGGAGTGGCTGACGCTCACAGCCCCCGCCCCCGAGGCGCGGGCGGTCCCGGGTGCATTCCTCCTCTCCCTGGCGCAGGTCCCGCTGCGGGCGGCCCCGCGGGAGGTCACCACCCTCCGAACGGTGGCGGCGGCCATCATCGTGGCGGGGGGGGCCGCCCCGGTGACGGGGAGGCGGGGTTAGTGGGCTGGCTCCTGCGCTCGCCCGAGGCCTTGGCCCTGGGGTGCGCCTTCTTCTTCGCCCTGGGCCTGCTGATCGTGCGCGCCGCCCTCCCCTTCTCCACACCCCTGACCAGCAACTTCATGGTGACGTTCATGAACCTGCTGCTAGCCTGGTCGGGCGTGGCCCTCTGGAGCGGCCTCCCGGCCCAGTGGTCTTGGGCCGGAGCGTTCTGGTTCGCGATGGTGGGGATCGCAGGGCAGGGGCTCGCCCGCTCGCTCAACTACATCGGGATCGGCCTCTCGGGCGCGGCGCGCTCGAACACCATCGCCTCCATCTCCCCCCTCTTCAGCGCCCTCTTGGCCGTCCTCCTCTTGCACGAGCGGCCGGGCCTCGCAGTCATCGGGGGGACCTTCGCCATCGTGGCCGGGGTGATCCTGCTGAGCCGCGAACGCACCCCCGGCGGGGGGCCTATGACCTGGCGCCACCTGGCCGTTCCCCTCCTGGCGGCGAGCTTGTTCAGCGTCACCCCCATCTTCCGGAAGTTGGGCCTGGGGCACATGGACGCCCCCCTGCTGGCCCTCGCCGTCGCATCCACTTTCGGCACGCCGATGCTCCTCCTCACCTCCCATCTGGGGATGGGCGGGCGCATCCACCTCCACCACAGGGCCGTGGCGTGGGGGGCGCTTGCGGGCGCGCTCAATTTCACCGCGGGCCTGGCCTTCTGGGTCGCACTGAGCCTGGGTGAGGTCACGGTGGTGGTCCCCCTCACCCGGGCGGGGCCGCTCCTCGTGGTTCTACTTGGCCACCTCTTCCTCCGGGAGCTCGAGCGGGTCACCTGGCCCGTCGTGGGGGGCACCGTCGCCATCGTGGCGGGGGCCCTCCTCATCACCGCCCTCGGCTGAGCTCGGCTCGACTGAGCTCGCCGAAGTCAGGGCGCAAGCCCCCGCCCCAGGAACCCCCACCACGGCAGGATGGCCAGGGGGAGCAGGGCCAGCAAAAGCGCCAGCATGGCGAGGCCCAAGCGGATCACCTCTCCCGCCCGGTAGTAACCCGCCTCGTAGGCCAGGATGCTCGTTGCGGTCTGCACCGGGTAGAGGATGACGGCATCCGTCGCCAGGGTCACCAGGAGCCCGCAGGCAAACGGGTTCAGCCCCGCCGCCCGGCCCAGGGAACTTGCGATGGGGATGAAGAGAGACAAAAAAGCCGCCAGGTTCGCCACCCCCAGGTGGAGGAAGGCCGCGGTCGCCACCAGGGCCCCAGCCCACAGTGCGGGCGAGGCCCCCCCCTCGGGCAGGAGCGGAAGGAGCCTCCCCGCGAGCCAGCCGGCCGCCCCGCTCCCCTCAAGGGCCCGGGCGAGGGAGAGGGCTGCGCCCAGCACGATCACCGTGGACCAGGAGAACTCGCGCTCAAACTCCCTCCACTCGAAGGCGCCCACCCTGGGCAGGGAGAGCACCAAGAGGGCCAGGAGGGCGGGAAGGGCGGGGCTCAGGCCGTGGACGAAGTCAAGCGCCCAGAGGACCGAGGCCCCCCCGATGACCGCGAGCACGCCGCGCTCCGAGGGCCGCAAGGGCCCGGGGGGCTCCTCCGCCTCCGGCGAGAGGGGGCCGGAGGGCGACGAGGCTCCCCCCGGGTAGAGGAGAAAAAGGAGGGTCCCACCCCCCGCGAGCAGGAGGTAGTAGGGGAGGCTCATGGCGAAGAACCACTCCCACCAGCCCACCCCGCCGAGCAGGGTGGCCGCCGTGAAGGAGACCGTTCCCCCTGTCAAGAGCGCCGAGGAGGCCAGCGGGTTCAGGATGCCCAGGGCCAGCATGATGGCCCGCGCGGGCCGGTCTCCCGGCCCCCAGCCCAGCCTCCGGAAGAGGCGGAGATAGACGGGGATGAGGATGGCATTGCGCGTGATGGCGGAGGGGAGCAGCAGCGCCATGGGGGGCAAAGAGAGGAGGAGCTGGGGCAGGAGCCGCCTCCCCTCTCCTCCCGCGCGCCGCAGGAGGAAGCGGGCAAGCCGGTCGGCGAGGCCCGTCTTCACAGCGGCGAAGCCCATGGCAGAAGAACCCACCAGGAAGAACACCACAGGTGAGCTGAACCCGTAGAAGACCCCCGCCACCGACCGGACCCCGCCGGAGAGGCCCAGCAGGGCGAGGACCGCCAACCCACTGACCGCGACGGGGACCACCTCCCCCACCCAGAGCACGACGGCGGCGGCCGCCACCGCGAGCACCCCCTGGCCGGCGGGCGGGAGGCCCGGCAGGGCGGGCCCCAGGCGGAGGAGAAGAAACAGGATTAGAGCAAAGGCCCCGAAAAGACCCTTCCCGAAAAAGCCCTTCTCCCCATCCGCCACCGAGAGCCTCCCCCTGAGACGTGGCCCCTCTCCGCGGGAAACCCCCCTCCCTACCACCCGGGCGCCGCGGTCGTCAACGGAGCCACCTTGCGGCCCCCGGGCGAGCTCCCTAAAATAGGGAAGGGTACCGGCGTGAAGCGAGCGCGTACATGGGGAGAAAAAGGGGATGGCGTTTTTCAAAAAGGCCCAAGAGAACCTGCGCTTCTCGCCCGAGAAGATGCAGAAGAGCAACCCCTTCGAGACCGAACGCCTCTTCTGCGACGTCTACTGCCTGGAGCCGGGCCAGAGCCAGAAGGCCCACGCCCACGCGGGCTCGGACAAGATTTACTGCGTGCTGGAGGGCCGGGCCCGGGTGCGGGTGAGCGACGAGGAGCGGACGCTTGGCCCCGGCGAGATCGCCCTCGCCCGCGAGGGCTTGGAGCACGGGGTGCGGAACGACGGACCCGGGCGGGCTTCGCTGCTCGTCCTGATGGCACCCAAACCTTGAGCCCACGCCATTCCTAGCGATGGGGAAGTGCGGGCAAGCGTGGTCGAGCCCATCCCTTTAAGGAGGCCCTCATGAGCGTCACCCAGCCCTTTTCGGGCGGCCCGCGGGCGCGGATCCTCGTGGCCGACGACGAACCCGACGTGTGCGCCCTGCTCGAGGAGTTCCTGAAGGCCAGGGGCTACGAAGTGACCCTCGCCTACGACGGGGAAGAGGCTCTGGCGAAGGTGCGTGAGCAGCCACCGGACCTCCTCCTCTTAGACATGAGGATGCCCAAGAGGGACGGGGTGGGCGTGATGAAGGAGCTCCGGACAATTGCTCCCGACCTCCCGGTGGTCCTCGTGACCGGAATCGGGGACATGGAGCTCACCCGGGAGGCCCTCCGCCTGGGCGCCACGGGCTACGTGCCGAAGCCGATCAACTTCGACTATTTGGAGATGTCCATCGGGCTCAACATCCCCGGCAAGTCGGGGTGAGACGCTGCCCGCCGCAAGGAGACCCTCATGAGCGTCACCCGGCCCTCTTCGGGCGGCCCGCCAGCGCGGATCCTCGTGGCCGACGACGACCTGCACTTTTGCAACCTGCTCAAGCATTTCCTGAAGGCGAAGGGCTACGAAGTGACCTTCGCCTACGACGGGGAAGAGGCCCTGGCGAAGGTGCGCGAGCAGCCACCGCACCTCCTCCTCCTGGACATCAAGATGCCCAAGAGGGACGGGGTGGGCGTGATGAAGGAGCTCCAGACAATTGCTCCCGACCTCCCGGTGGTCCTCGTGACCGGAATCGGGGACGTGGACCTCACCCGGGAGGCCCTCCGCCTGGGCGCCACGGGCTACGTGTCGAAGCCCATCGACCTCAACCACCTGGGGATGTCAATCGCGCTCAACATCACCGGCAAACCGGAACGGGAGGCCGCCCGACCCTCCAGGCCCTCTCCCGCCGCCCCCACGCTCTACTCCCTTCGTATGCACCACGTGGCGCCGGGCAAGATGGAAGAGTTCCACCGACTGCGCCGGGAGGCGATCCCCTTCTACGAGAAGCACGGGATGAAGGTAGTGGCCTACTGGAAGACCGAAGTCGGCCCCTCTCCTTGTGTGGTCTCCCTCACCGCCTTCCAAGACTGGGCTCACTACGAGAAGGTACAGGGGGCGCTGGTCTCCGACCCCGAGTTCAGAAAACTCATGGGCCGCTTCCAGGAGCTGAGCCTCAAGACCGAGACCATCATCCTTCGCCCCACGGACTACTCGCCCATGCGGTGAAGGAGGGCTGCGCCGCTGACCCCCTAGGGCCTCCATCCGAGATGGAAGGGACGGGGAGAATGGGAGGGTTCGTTGGGTCCATCCCGGGATGGGGGGAGTCGCCATGGGCCGCTTCTACATCTTCGAGCGCAGGGTTCCCATCCTCACCCCAGAGCAGCTCGCCCGCCTCTCCTCCCTGGGCGCGCAGGTGAGCGGCGGCTCGGGCAAGGTGCACATCCACATCTTCCTTCCCGAGGAGGCGGGGGAGAAGGTCATCGACTACCTCGAGAGCGAGGGTTTCCGACTCATGAGCGAGGAGGAGCACGGCCCAAGAGCACTCAACGAGTGACCCTCGGGGAGGGGGGGAGGCGATCCATTTCCCCTTCGCCGAAGCCCGCTGCGCCGCGGACGAGGCGCTTAGAGCCCCCCCAGCTCCTTCCACGTCCGCCGCATCCCGTCCCGCACCCACCGGGTTGCGTCAAGCGGTTTGACCTCTGCGGCGCCCCTCGGCACAATGACGCCACTTCAGGGGTCTGGCTCTGCCCTCCGCGAGGAGACCCTCCCATGGCCAAGCACCACCAGCTCATCGCCGGGCCCGAGACCGTCCACTGGGGCTACTACGACGCCAGACTGAAACCCGTCCTCACGGTGGACTCGGGCGATACGGTGACCGTCCACACCCTCTCGGGCGGGCCTGGCGACGTGCACCCCGACCGCAAGCGCGTCCCGCCCGATCTCCTCGCCATCCACCAAAAGTGCCGCCACGGGGCGGGCGCCCACATCATGACGGGGCCCATCGCCCTGCGCGGGGCGAAGCCGGGCCAAGCCCTCGAGCTGCGCATCCTGGACATCCAGTTCCGCTTCGACTGGGGCTACAACCGCTTCATGCCCCTCAAGGGGACCCTGCCGGAGGATTTCCCGAAATTCCACCGCGTCTTCGTCGAGATCGACCGGGAGAAGAGACTGGCCGACTGGGGGGCGGGGGTGAAAATTCCCCTGCGACCCTTTTTCGGGAACATCGGGGTGGCCCCCCCGCCCAACATGGGCGAGATCCCCTCCAACCCCCCCACCGAGCACGGGGGGAACATGGACAACAAGGAGCTGGTGCCCGGGGCGACGCTCTACCTCCCCATCTGGAACGAGGGGGCCCTCCTCTCCATCGGCGACGGCCACGGCGTCCAGGGGGACGGCGAGGTGGACCAGACGGCGCTCGAGACGGGGTTGGTGGGCACCTTCGAGGTCCGCCTCCGGGAGGACCTCACGCTCAAGCTCCCCCGGGCGGAGACCCCTACCTGCTATATGACCATGGGATTCGACGCCGACCTGGACGACGCCGCGAAGACGGCGCTCCGGGAGATGATCGACTTCCTCTCTTCCGCCAAGGGGCTGAGCCGGGAGGACGCTTATGTGCTCTCGAGCCTCGCGGTGGACCTCCACATCACGCAGCTCGTGAACGGCAACAAGGGCGTCCACGCCACCATCGCCAAGAGCATCGTGGACTGAGGGGGGGAATGGAACGAGGCGTCCTGGAGACCCCTCATTGCAAAGAGGGCTGCTGAATCGGCGCTAGCCCTTCCCCGCGGCGTCCAGCGTGAATAGGTTTCGGACGGGAAACCGCTTGCTGGCGCCGAGGATCTCGATCCCGACGATCTTCCCGTCCTCGGTCAGGTGAAGGACGACCCCTTTTTCCAGTTCCACGCCCGCACGCGGCCTTTTCGAGGAAAGACCGATGTAGGCGGCGTCCACCTCCCGGTCATAGCGGACTTTCATCTTCCCTCTCTCCAAATGGCTCGCCGAAATGGATAGGCGGTGATAAAAACGGGGTACTCTATTATCAGGCCGCCCGCAACGGCTTGAGCTCCCATTCCTCCAGGGGCGAGAGCTTGAGCCTTCGAAGCACTCGATTGATGGCCTCCAGGGCGAGGCGCTCCGGGGCTCTGATCTCGACGCCGATGGGCTCCCCGCCCTCCGCGTAGTCGATCAGCAGGCCGTGTGTCGCCCGCTCGGTGCGCGCGCTCTTCTGGCCCGGCCCCCGTGGGAGGTAGAGATAGGCGGCGATGGGCCACCCCTTGCGGAAAGTCACTTCGAGGTATCGTTCCTTCATGGTCCTCGGGACATCGCCGCTCACGCGGCTCCCCTACTCCTCCTCCTCGCGCAGGCTGAGGATCACGTCCGCCGCGATCTTGGCGGCGTGGTAGCACACGCTCGGGCACCCCGTGGCGCCGTGACCCCCAGCCTCCAGGAACGCCTTGCGCTGCTCTGGGTCAGCGAGCAGGAAGCTTCGCCCGTAGAGGATTTTTTGAATCTCGGGGCAGAGGCTCGCCCCCACCGCTTCCCGGAAGCGGCGGTAGACCTCCTGCGCGGGTACCATCGCCTTCCCGTACTGAGCCGTGTCCTCTATCCGCTCCCTTCCCACGACCAGGCCCACCGCCATGATGGCGCCCGTGAGGGCGCCGCACGTCTCCCCCATCTGGGCCACGCCGCCGGCGAGCGCGCTCCCCGCCCGAAACGCGCCCTCACCCTCCAGGTCGAGCTTTTCTTGCAAAGCTGCAAGAACGGCCTGCGTTCACCCGCCATACTTCATGTCGTATTCGCGCGCACGCTCCCCGACGGCTTCGATGAGCTTCTCCCTCTCGATGGCGTCCACGGGCTCCTCCTCTCTGC
>JBHIBR010000033.1:0-10460 GCA_046759145.1 Nitrospinota bacterium
ACGTGGCGGAGGCGGTCTCCCTCATCCAGAACGGGCGGATCAGGCCCATCGTGGGCAAGGTCTTTCCCCTGAAAGAAGCCGCCCGCGCCCACGCCGCTCTCGAAGGGCACGAGATCGTGGGGCGGGCGGTGCTGGTGATATGAGGGGGAAGGGGAGGATGTGCCGGTCCATTCGGCTGTACCCCGACCCCCCACCCCCCCCCCCCCCCCCCCACCCCCCCCCGGGCGGCCCCACCCCCCCGCCCCCGCACCCTACCGCGCGCGGGAGAGCCCGGCCCTGCCGGCCAACCCGCGCGAGTTCCCGGACGGGGCGGGCGCACACGTGGAAACTCGCAGGCCCGAACTCCGGAAGTCTTGCCCCGCGCGCCCCTCGTGAGGGGTGTTCCCGCTCATCTCTCCTCTTTCCGGGAGGCCAAGCCGTGGAATACAGCGAACTCTACAAGAAAGGTCTCGAGGTCCGCCGCCAGCTCTTTGGCGAGAAGCCCGAGCACGAAGAGCGCCGCAAGATGATCGAGCGCCTGGACCCCGCCATCTCACGCCACATCCACGAGTTCGCCTTCGGGACCATTTACCACCGCCCGCGCTTCAGCGTGAAGCAGCGCCAGCTCCTCGCCCTCATGGCCCTCATCGTCCTCGACCGCACGCCCGAGGTGCGCGCGCACATCTTCGCGTCCCTGAACCTGGGCTGGGAGAAAGAGGACATCCTGGAAGTCATCGCCACCGCCATCGTGTACGGAGGTTTCCCCGTCATGGTGAACGCCGTGAAGGCGGCCGAGGAGGTGTTCCGCGAGTGGGACGAGAAAAAGGGGACGGGCCGCTGAGCTTCGTCCCCGGGCCTAGAGGATCGCCCTCCCGCTCGCGGGGTCGAAGGCGTGCACGCGGCCCGGGACGGGCGCCAAGCGGAGGCGTTGCCCCTCCCTGACCTTGGCACTGGCTTCCACCCGGGCGGTGAGGGACTCTCCCTCCACGTCCAGCTCCAGGAAGATATCCGAGCCGACGGGCTGGACGATTCCCACCGCCGCCTCGAAGGCGCCCTCGGCCCCTCCGCCCATGTCGAGGCGCAGGTCCTCCGGCCGGACCCCGAAGGCCACCTCACGGTCCCGGAAATCCTCGACCCCGCGGGCCCCCTCCGGGGGGACGGGCACCCGGAACCCCTTCCCCTCGAAGAAGAGCCTCCCGTCAGCCGCCCGCACCCGGGCGGGGAGGAAGTTCATGGCGGGACTCCCGATGAAACCCGCCACGAACTGGTTGGCCGGCCTGCGGTAGACCTCCATGGGGGTGCCCACCTGTTGGACGGTGGCGTCCAGCATGATGACGATGCGGTCCCCCATGGTCATGGCCTCCACCTGGTCGTGGGTGACGTAGACCGAGGTGGCGTTGAGCCGGTGGTGGAGTTTCCGCAACTCGACCCTCGTCTGGACGCGGAGCTTGGCGTCCAGGTTGGAGAGGGGCTCGTCGAAGAGGAAGACCCGCGGGTCGCGCACGATGGCCCGGCCCACCGCCACCCGCTGGCGCTGGCCGCCGGAGAGCTGCCGGGGGCGTCGTCCGAGGAGCTCGCCGATCCCCAGGATGCTCGCGACGCGGTTCACCCGCTCGTCGATCTGTTCCTTGGGCAGGCGGCGGAGCTTGAGGCCGAAGGCCATGTTCTTGTACACGGTCATGTGGGGGTAGAGGGCGTAGTTCTGGAACACCATGGCGATATTGCGGTCCCGGGGGAGCACGTCGTTCAGGCGTCGCCCGTCCAGATAGATGTTCCCGCTCGTCACATCCTCCAGGCCGGCGATGAGCCGGAGCGTGGTGGTCTTCCCGCAACCCGAGGGGCCGAGCAGGACCACGAACTCCCGGTCGTGGATGGCCAGGTTCACATCCTTGACCGCGGTGACCTCCCCGAACCTCTTGGTGAGATTCTCCAGAAGCAACTCGCCCATCGCCCCCTCTCCTCGCGTTTGCTGCTCCAGAAGGCCTCTGGCGTTGCCGCGATGAATTCAGCATAGCCCAGACTAGCTGGCACATCAAGCGCATCCGCGCCCGCTCGCGGGCTTCTGCATAGTCTCGCCCGGAGCACCCTCAGAAATAATCCCCCCCTCCTTCGTCGCCTGGAGATTATCGGGGAAGGACCGCCCCCCCCGAACCCTCCGCCGCTCCACAGACCGCGGGGGCCGTCAAGGCGTAAATTCGCGCCCCCGCCACCGGGTCCGCCACCGCGATCCGCCCGTCGAGGGCGTGGGCCCCGCCCTGAAGGGCGCTGGTCCCCCCGAACAAAAAGACACCCTCGAGCCATCCGGGCCTGGACAGGGTTGCACAATTTGTTGAAAATCAAAGAAGCCGGAGTGGCGGAACGGTAGACGCAGGGGACTCAAAATCCCCCGGGACCTGGTCCCGTGTGGGTTCGAATCCCACCTCCGGCACCAAATTTATCAATCCCTTTCGGCATCCTGGCGATCATCGGTGGGAGCTTCAGAGGGGGCTATTGCTACGAAGCTGCCACCACGACGTCCCCGCTCTCCACCCACTCGTCCGTGGCGTGCATCTGCGAGGTCGACCCCGGGCCGAGGATCACAGTCGGGGTCTGCCCCAAGGTGTTCAGGAAGCGGGCGTCGGCCGCACCCTCGCGGCCTTCGCCCCAATTGCTGCGGGATAGGGTGCGCACCGGTTAGAATCCCCTCCCCTGCGGACCCTCCTGAGATAATAGTTATAGGACAACTTCAAGGCTTCCGGCCGGTCAAGCGCATTGGCCCTGCCGTCCACAGTTTGCCCCCGGGGTTCCCCCTCCGGGGCGGGGACGTCTGCGGAGCCCGACCTGGCCCTGGGGATCGATGTTTTTGAGCCAGGGGCGATTGCGCGGAGGGGTTCGTAGACATCAGAATGGGTCCAAAAAGCAGGGAAAGGAGACGGATGAACATGGCGGCAGCCAGTGCTCTCATCGGGAGGCGGGAGCCCTCGGCGCCATGAAACGTCGAAGGGCAAGGGTCGCCTTTGTGCTTCTGCTCCTCGGCGCCCTCGCCGCAGCTCCGATTCGGGCGGAGGAGGTCGAGGAGAAAGAGCCCTCCCTCCTGGCCACCCTCCTCTGGGAGCGGGGCCTCCTCCTGCACGCGCTCGGCCAGTACGAGTTGGCGGTCGGACACTTCCGCAAATCCATCGAAGTGCGCCCCACCGCCGAGGCCCACACCTACCTGGGCTGGTCCCTCAGCAAGCTGGGCCGGCTTGAGGAGGCGATCGGGGAGTGCAAGAAGGCCATGGCGCTGGACCCTGAGTTCGGAAACCCCTACAACGACATCGGCGTCTACCTCATCGAGCTGGGTCGCCCCAACGAGGCCATCCCCTATC
The DNA here is from genome assembly GCA_046759145.1 of Nitrospinota bacterium. Classification (GTDB taxonomy): domain Bacteria; phylum UBA8248; class UBA8248; order UBA8248; family JBHIBR01; genus JBHIBR01. Next base: position 3,327 of record JBHIBR010000033.1, read on the forward strand.
TCGAGAAGGCCATCCGGGCCAAGCGATACTGCTGCTATCAGTTCGCCCACTTCAACATGGGCCGGGCGCTCTATTTGCGGGGTGAGCTGGCCGAGGCGCGGCGCTCCTTCAAGCGGGCGCTCGAGGTGGACCCCGACTACGCCCCCGCCCGCGAGGCCCTGCGCGCCCTGAGGGAGCAAGGCTATAGGGACCTTTGAGATCCGCCCCCGGCGAGGCCCGCCCTCGGGAGATCGCCCGGGATGGCGTCTTCGGTCGCAAGCCGTAGACCATGTGGGTCTCCCGGCGGACGAACGCCGCCAGGCGGACCGGCTCGCCCCGGAGCTGCCGGGGCACAAGACACAAAAAGACACTCTCGGGCCATCCGGGCCTGGACGGGGTAGCGTAATTCGTTGAAAATCGAAGATGCCGGGGTGGCGAAAGGGCAGACGCGGGGGACTTAAAATCCCCTGGGGCCCAGCCCCGTGCGGGTTCGACTCCCGCCCCCGGCACCAATTTCTCTCAAGGGGCTGGCAACGCAAGCCCCTTTTCTTTTTGGCGTTTAGGGGAGGTGCCCTCTCCTTACGCGAGGGATGCCGAGGGAGTTGGGAGGAGGTGGAGGGAGGGGAAAAGAGGCGGACGATCCGGCACAAAATCCGGCACAGTAAATTTTGCCACCTGTAGAACCACCCCTCCCTTGGGCCTTCCCGGCTCACCCCCAAGGACGCCCCATCCTCCCCATAGAGTGCCCCTCTCAGCGCCACAGAGGCTCCAGGATGACCGAACGGGGGCGGCGAGGGTCCCCCCCCTTTCCGAAGTTGGCCTCGATGCGGGTGGAGACGGCCACGCCTACTGGCGCCAGGGCGGCACCTTCTTCGCGCCCTTCTTCCTCTCCTCCTTCGAGCCAACCGGGGCGCCGGAAGGGCGGATGAGGCTCACCTCCATCAGCTCCGATCCCTGCCGCCAGATGCGCGTGCCAATCTCCTCCATCAGCTCCCATTCGGATTGCGGGATCTGGGCGAATACGTTGCCGCGCTCGTAGCCGCGCCACTCGCTGCGCAGGTATTCAGGCCCGTAGAAGAAGGCAACCACCTCGGTACCCACCATCTCGTGCGGGCCGTAGTCGCGCTCGAATTCGCGCCAATACATCATCTCCCCGCGGCTAATGACGAACTGCGCGTTTTCCCGGTCGGGCTTCTTCCCGAGTGTCACGGGAAGGAAGCACTCCCGCCCGGTCCAACGGGCGTGGAAGGTGGCACCCTTGAGCGGGAGCTGGCTCGCGATGAGGTCGCAGGTGATGGGAGCCTTCTTCTCGAGCAGCTCGGCCGTGAGCCTTCCCCCTCGGGAGAAGGAGAGCATGATGCGACGGGCCATGGGACATCCTCACCGACAGGGAAGGTTTGGATACAGCGACATTCGCCAGTCGAGTTTATAATGAAAATCCACCCGCGCCGCAATGAAATCCGAGGGGAGGAACGCCTCATGCGTGGAGGGTCACTCCCCCCGCAGACAGGCTCACGCGAAGGAGGGTCGGCATGGGCGTCGAGCGAAGGCTGGAGGAGCTGGGGATCGTGCTTCCGGAGGTGCCAGCCGCGGTGGCGAACTACATCCCGGGAGTCATCGTGGGCGAGGTGCTTTTCCTCTCGGGCACGATCGGACAGTACAACGGCGAGATCCCGATCAAGGGGAAGCTCGGCGCGGAGGTGACCGTCGAGCAGGGCTACGAGTCGGCGCGCCTCGCCGGCCTGAACCACCTCGCGATGGCGAAACACTGCCTCGGAGGCGACCTGGACCGCGTGGTCCGCGTCGTGCGGCTCCTCGGCTACGTGAACAGCGCGCCCGGCTTCAAGGAGGCGCCCTGGGTGGTGAACGGTGAGAGCGATCTCTTGGTGGCGGTTTTCGGCGAGGAGAAGGGCAAGCACGCGCGCGCCGCAATCAACATCAACGAGCTGACCTATGATGCGCCGGTTGAGACGATCCTCACCCTACACGTCCGGCCGTAGGGGGCACACGGGGGGAGCAAGGGGTAGTCCATCAATCCATCAGCAGGCCGCCATTCACATCGACGATCTCGCCCGTAATGTAACCGGCTTGCGGCGATGCCAAGAAGAGCACCACAGCGGCCACTTCCGGCGGGGTGCCGAACCGCTTCAAAGGACACTGCGCCTCCATCTGCTCGCGTTTCTCAGAAGGCCACTCGCTCGTCATGTCCGTGACGATGTTCGCGGGCGAGAGAGCGTTCACCCGCACCCCGTGCGGCGCCAGATAGCGAGCCGCCGCCTTCGTGAGACAATCCACGCCCGCCTTGGAGGCAGAATAGTGCGGCGGAACAACGAGACCGCCCACCTTGCCGGCGATGGAACTAATGTTGATGATGCATCCGCGACCCTGCTTCTTCATGGTCGGCACGACAGCGCGCATGCAGAAAAAAACCCCCCTCAGGTTCACGGCCAGGACACGGTCCCATTCCTCTGGCTCGATCTCCTCGAACGGCGTCTGGGGGCAGACGCCCGCATTGTTCACCAGCACGTCGATCCTCCCCCAGCGCTCAAGCGCGGCGGACACAAAGCGCTCCACCGAGCTTCTATCGCTCACATCGACCACCAGGCCCAGGGCTTCGCCGCCCGCCGCCCGCACCGCCTCGCCGCCCGCCGCCGCGCCCGCGGCGCTCGTGCTTCCGACGACCACCCGCGCGCTGGCCGCCCCGAAGGCGCCGGCTATCTGGCGGCCAATACCCCGGGATCCGCCCGTTACCATCACCACCTGATCCCTGAACTCCATCATTCCCTCCCTGGTGCCCCCCTACCAAGGCACGTCAGTCGCCACGGACGTCGGAGACTGCGCTGCCTACGAGGGGAAACGGATATGGCCTCTCCGCTCAAGTGGGAAAGGGCTGGCCCCTCCGCCCCCCCGGCGCTAAGGGCGATGACGCATCGCTAGGCGTCGAGCCCGCGGCCAAAGGGGGGCATCCAACTCGACTTTAGACAATAAAATATATGAAATGCTTTCACATCGGAAAGATACGGCAACAGGGGAAGGAGGCTAGCGGAATCCCTGCTTCACCGTCCGCGAGAGGCCGGTCGTCCAGAGGGGTCGTGCGCCATCCTTGGCGAATGCGGCCTGAGGCCGCACCTCTCCCGCGAAGCAGGGAAGGATAGTTCCCACGATTTGGGGAGGAGAAAAGCCATGCGTTCCCGATGGATCCCCGTAGCGGCCATCGTCCACTGGATCGGATTGGCCCTGGTCGCCGCCCTGGCCGGGGCTCTCCTCCTGGCGCCGCCAGCGGAGGCGGCCCGGAAGATCACCATCCGCTTCGCCACCATAATCCCCCCCACGTTCCCTTACTACGACGGGATGCTGAAGTTCAAAGAGATCCTCGAGAAGAAACTGCCCGGCCGGGTCGAGGTGAAGCTCTACCACTCGGGCAAGCTGGGCGACGAGCGCGAAATCGAGGAGGGCGTGCTGCAGGGGAGCGTCCACGTCGCCATCGGCGCGGGCGCCTTCGCGGGCTTCGCCCCCATCATGGACCTGGTGGAGCTGCCCTTCCTCATCAAGAACCAGGCCCATCTCGAACGCATCGCCACCGGTCCCATCGGGCGCAAGCTGGCGGAGCTGGTGGCCAAACAGTCGGGCTTTCGGGTCCTGGCCTGGTACAGCACGGGGGACAGCTCCATCGAGACCACCAGGCGGCCCGTCCGTAAGCCGGAGGACCTGCGGGGGGCCAAGATCCGGACCATGCCCAACAAGGCCATGGTGGCGGCCCTCAAGGCCCTGGGTGCGAACCCCACGCCCGTCCCCTACCTGGAGGTCTACACGAGCCTGAAACAGGGGGTCGTCGAGGGGACCACCAACGACTGGATGTCTGTGAAGACCATGAAGTTCTACGAGAGCCTGAAGTATGCCACCGACCCCAGCAACGCCTACCTGGCGGAGCGAAGAGGCCAGATGGCGGGCTCCCTCAGTGGGGGCGAGCAGCAGATGCTGGCCCTCGGGCGGGGCCTCATGGCGAGGCCCCGCCTCCTGCTGGTGGATGAACCCTTCTTGGGTCTCGCCCCCGAAGTGGTTCAGACCATCGCCGGGGTGCTCCAGGCCATCAATCGGGAAGGGACCTCGGTACTCTTCATCGAGCAGAACGTGGAGCTGGCCTTCTCCCTCTCCCAACGCGGTTACGTGATGGAGAGCGGCCGCATGGTGCTGGAGGGAAAGGGGGAAGAGCTGCTCCAAAACGAGGAGTTGCGCAAGGTGTATCTGGGGCTCTGAGGGCGGGATCCCCCCCCCGGGCCCCGGTCGGAAGGGAATAGCTTCCTTCACCAAGTGGCCAGGGGACGCTCCTCCCCCGCCGCCCGGGCCATGGCAGCCCTAAGGGCGGCCGTGGCTGGCTGGTCCACTTCCAGGCTCTCGGGGTCCAGGACGACGCCGTAGTCCCGGCGCGCGCCCAGGGGGCTCACCTTACCGTCCCGCACGTCTTCCACCACCCGCTCGACTCCGCGCTCCCAAGGTGGACCGTAGCCTCCCCCCCCGGCCTGGAGGTGGAGGAAAACGTCCCCTCGACGCAGCAGCCGGCGTTTTACTTTGGCCTCAAGCTCCTCATGGAGACCCCCGCGGTCCACCAGAAGGTTTTTCGACCGCGCCCCCGGCCTTCCCCTGAAGAGGCCATAGGGGGCGAAGCGGACCCGGTCGGCCCGGACCTGAAGGTTTCCCTCCTCGGCCAAATAGCGGTATTGGCGCAGGAGGCCCAGCCCTCCCCGGAAACGGCCCGCCCCGCCCGAGTCGGGGATGAAGCCATACCGCTCCACCCGGATGGGGTACTCGCTCTCCAGCACCTCCACGGGCACATTGGACTGGAGGCCCGTCACGTTGGAGGCGCAGTCGATGCCGTCCTTGTCGGGGCGCGCGCCCCAGGTCCCCGAGATGGTCTCCATGTACATGAACCGCTCGCCGCCCCCGTCGTGGCCGTCGATGAGGACGATGGTGGTTCCCCCCTCGTCCGCGGCCACCACCCTGTGGGGGGCCGCCTGGGCCAGGGCACCGAAGAGGACGTTGTTAATCCGGTAGCCCGTCAGTCCCCGCATGAAAGTGGCGGCCGGGAAGACGGCGTGGACCACAGTCCCCGGCGGTGCGACGACGTGGATGGGGCGGAAGAAGCCGGAGTTCTCCGGGATGTCCGCCCGGGTGATGCACTTGACCGCCGTGTAGACGCAGGCCTTGGTGAAAGAGAGACTGCAGTTGAGGGAACCCCGGCACATGGGCGCCGTCCCGGTGAAGTCGGCGGTGAGCTCCTCCCCCTCGATGGTGACCGCCACGGTGATGGGGATGGCCTCGGGGTCCAGGCCGTCCTCATCCAGGTGGTCGGTGAAGGTGTAGGTCCCATCCGGGAGGGCGGCAATCTCCCGTCGGGTGATGAGTTCGCTGTGATCCATGAGGGCCTCGAGGCAGCCGTCCAGCTCGCCGAGGCCGTAGCGGGCGATGAGCCGCCCATAGGCCCGCTCGCCCGCCCGGCAGGCAGCCACCTGGGCGTGGAGGTCTGCCAGCAGGATCTCGGGAAATCGCACGTTCCGCCGCAATAGCGCCAGCAGCGTCTCGTTCGGTCGGCCTCCCTCGTAGAGCTTCAGGGGAGGGATCCGCAGCCCCTCCTGGAAAACCTCCGTCGCGTCGCTGGCGGCGCTCCCCACGGCCATGCCCCCCACGTCGGCGTGGTGGGCGCAGGTGGCCATGAAGGCGGCCAAGGCGCCGCCGTGGAAGACGGGCTTGAAGAGAAACACATCGGGAAGGTGGGAGCCGCCTTCGAAGGGGTCGTTCAAAAGGAGAACATCCCCCTCGCGCAGGTCCCCCTGAAAGCGCTCCAGCACCGCGGCCAGGGCGTCGGGGAAGGCGCAGAGCATGAGAGGGATGGTGAGGGCCTGGGAGATGACACTCCCCCTCGCGTCGCACACGGCGGTGGAGAAGTCCATGCAATCTTTGATCATGTTCGCCCGGGCGCTCCGGACCACGGTGAAGGCCATCTCGTCGGCGATGCTCTCCAGGCCGTTTCGCACGACCTCAAAGGTAATGGGGTCCACCCCGGGCGGAGCGCTCATGGGTCCTCCTCCCGGGCGCCGCCCTCGATGAGGAGGTTCCCCTCCGCGTCCAACCGCGCGGTGAACCCAGGCGGCACCACCGCGGTGGCGTCGTACTCCTCCACGATGAGAGGGCCAGGCCGGGGGACGCGCCCCAATGCGAGCCGCGAGAGGACCGGCGTTGGCAGGGAGCCCGCCTCAGGGCCGAAGTAGACCGGACGCTCCCCCCCCGGGGTCGGCCCACCTGTCCGGGAGGCATCCTTCGCCCCGACCACGGGCCATCCCCCCTCCCCCAGCGCCTGGGCCGTCACTCGAAGGGCAACCATCTCCACCTCGGCCCCCGCGGCTCTGTAGCCGTAAATGCGCTCGTGCTCCACCCCGAAGGCCTCGACGAGGCGGTCCAGGTCCTCCCTCCTCAGCGCCCCATCGGGCAGGGGCAGGGTGAGCTCGGAGACCTGCTTGCGGTACCGGAGGTCCACCGAGCGCGCCAAGGTCACTTCCTCACCGCCCGCTGCCCACACCTCGTCCCGGGCCTCATCCTCCAGGGCTTCCAGGACGATGCCGAGCTGGTCCGGGTCGAGGCCTGCGAGCGGGCCCAGGTAGGTTCGTACCGCGTGGCGCTCCAGACGGGCGGAGAGGAGGCCGAAGGCGCTGAACAGCCCGGGGTGCGGCGGGATCACAACGCGCCTCATTCCCAGCTCTCGGGCGAGCTCTGCGGCGTGGACGGGGCCGCTCCCCCCGAAGGCGATGAGGGCGAAATCCCGCGGGTCCCGGCCCCGCTCCACCGAGATAGAGCGAATGGCCCGGATGAGGTTCGCGTTCGCGACCCGGTGGATGCCGTGGGCCACCTCGAGCGGGCCCATCCCGAGGGGTTCGGCGATCCGGCGCGCGATGGCCTCCCGGGCGAGGTCGGGGTGGAGGCGGAGGGTGCCCCCCGCGAGGAAGTCCGGGTTCAGGTAGCCCAGCACCAGGTCGGCGTCGGTGACGGTGGGCTCCGCACCACCGAGCCCGTAGCAAGCGGGGCCGGGGTTCGCGCCCGCACTCCCAGGCCCCACCCTCAGGGTGCCGCCCGCCTCCAGCCAGGCCACCGAACCGCCCCCCG
>JBHIBR010000034.1:0-10433 GCA_046759145.1 Nitrospinota bacterium
GAGCACGATGCGCGAGAGGTCCTGGGTGCGGCTGAACTCCTCGGCCGAGCCCCGGAGCACGATGTCCCGCTCCTTGCCGCCCTCCCGGAAGGTGCCGGCCAGGGTGCCGTTCACCATGGTCTCGACCACGTAGCCCACCTCCTGTGCCGTGAGGCCCAGGTCGGCCGCCTTCTCCCGGTCGATACGCACCTGCAGCTCGGGGTTGCCCAGGTCGAAGCTGGAGTTGACGAAGTTCACCCCCGCAAGACGCTGGATGCGCCCCTGCGCCTCCGCGGCCAGCCGCTCGAGGGTCGTCAGGCTGTCCCCCTTGATGTCCACCTCGAGGTTGGTGCCTCCGATGTAGCCCCCGTGCCGGCGGCGGAAGAGGGGGACCTGGGTGATGAACACCCGCACCCCCGGGATGCCGCCCGAGAGCCCCCGCAGCTTGCCCAGGGTGCGCCGCATGCTGGGCAGGTCGGAGTGCTCGCGCTTGGCCACGATGCCCATGATGGGATTGTGGGTGCGGACAACGGCGAAGAAGCGCTCCACCTCGGGGGGCTGGCGGAAGCGCGCCTCCAGGGTGCGGAGGATGCCGTCTTGCTGCTCCAGGTTGAAGCCCGCGGGGGTGCGGATGAAGGCGAAGAAGAGGTTGCGGTTGCCCTGGGGGAGGTAGTCGATGGGGGGCATGAAGTGGGCCGCCGTGAAGAGGGAGGCCGCCACCACAAGCACGATGACGGCGACCCGCCTCAGCCACCCCCGCAGGAGCCAGCGGTGGAGCCCCAGGAGGCCCCGCCAGAAGAGATGGCCCGCCCACACAAAGCGCATCCCGTCCCGCAGGCGGGCCCAGCGCCCGCGCCTGCCCCCCACGCGCAGCCACCGGGCGGAGAGCATGGGGATGACGGTGACCGAGACGATGAGGGAGAGCCCCACCGCCACCGCGATGGCGATGGCGATGTCGCGGAAGAGCTGGCCCGCTTCCACCGAGACGAAGATGACGGGGACGAAGACCGCCATGGTGGTGAGGGTGCTGGCCAGGATGCCGCCCCACACCTCCTGGGCCCCCCGCAGCGCCGCCTCGAAGGGCGCCGCCCCCTTCTGCCGGTGGCGGTAGATGTTCTCCAGCACCACGATGGCGTTGTCCACCACCATCCCCACGGCGAAGGCGAGGCCCGCGAGGGAGACGATGTTGAGGGAGCGCCCCAGGGCGTAGACGAAGATGAAGGTGGCCACCACGGTGATGGGGATGCTGAAGGCGATGACCAGGGTGGTCGAGACGCTCCCCAGGAAGAGCAACAGCACCAGCACCGCCAGCGTGCCCCCGTACCAGATGTTGTCCGTGACCATCCGGACGGAGTCGTAGATGTAGTCCGTCTCGTCGTACACCTGGAGGAGCTGGATGTCCTTACCCGCGTAGAGGGTGTCGTTGATGAAGCGGATCTCCCGGCGCAGGTGCTTCATCACCTCGACCGTGTTCGCCCCCGTCTTGCGGAGCACCCCCATCCCGATGACGGGCTCCCCCCAGAGGCGGACGTGGCGGATGGGGTCCTCGTGGTCGAAGCGGACGCTGGCCACGTCCTTCAGGTAGACGGGCCGCCCGTCGGTCTGGGCGACGATGACCTCCTCCAGGTCCCGGAGGCTGCGGAACCGGCCCACCGTGCGGACCACGTAGCGCTTCTTCCCCTCGTCGATCCTGCCCCCCTTGGTGTTGCGGTTCTCCCGCAGGAGGGCGTCCCGCACCTGGGCGATGGAGATCCCCCGGGCGCTCAGGGCGGCGTAATCGAGGGTGACGCGCACCTGGCGCTCCTGCCCCCCGAACCTCCACACCGTGCCCACGCCCGGCAGCCGCTCGAGGCGCGGGCGGATGACGTCGTCCACCTCCTCGCGGACCTCGTTGATGGGGCGGCGGCTGCGCACCACGACCCAGGCGATGGGGGTCTCCTCGTCCGAGTTCACCGCGCGGATCACGGGCCGCTCGGCGTCGTCGGGCAGGCGCCTCACCAGCGCCAGCTTCTCGCTCACGTCGAGGCGGGCGATGTCCTTGTTGGCGCCCCAATCGAACCAGAGGACGACGGAGCTCCTGTCCTCCCGGGAGACGGAGGTCATCTCCGAGAGGCCCTCCACCGAGTTGAGCTTCTCCTCCTGCCGCTTGGTGACCTCCTCTTCCACCTCCAGGGGAGCGGCGCCCTTGTACTCGGTCGACACTGTTATCACGGGCCGGTCCACCGTGGGGGTCATCTGCATGGGGATGGAGGCGAGGCTGATGGCCCCGAAGAGCAGGGCCAGGATCACCCCTACCATCACCGTCACGGGGTTCCTGACGCAGAACGCGATGATCCTCACGGACCGGTGCCTCTCACCGACGCCCTCCCCACACCAGGCCGAACCACCAGCCGCGCAGGGGGTCTCCCTCAAGCGGGTGCCGCCGCCGGTAGAGGAGGTAGAGGGGCAGGGCCAGGATCGCGGTCGCACCCAGGGGCTGGGCCGCCTCGGGGTAGAGGACCCCCAGCCAGGCGGCCGCCAGATAGCCTCCGCTCAGGTAGCAGTCTCCCCAGGAGAGCAGGGGGAGCTGCCAGCGCCGCGCGCTTGCGGGGAAGGCAAGGGCCACCCCGGGCGCCGAGAGCAGGTCCACGGCCACGTGGGCCCCCATGGCGAGGGCCCAGAGTGCCCCCGCCCTCGCCCCCAGGCCCAGCGCCACCGCAGAGGGGAGGGCGGCAACGGCCGGCAGGGAGTGGCCGAGGGAGCGGTGCCAGCGGCGGTAGCGCTCCCTTCCCCCCAGGGCGCTCAGGGCGTCCAGGTCGGGGGAGACGCTCGCCGTCCCCATCAGCACGACATCCATCGTCCCGGGCGCGCCCGCCCCCAGGGCATGGGCGAGGCTCACCCCCATGCAGGCGTGGAAGAGGAGGTTCACCGCCTCCCTCCGCTGGCCCGGGGGGCTCTGGGCCTCGCGGCTGGCGGACCGGAGGTCCCCTTCAACCTCACTCGGACGCCGTCGTAGAGGGTTTCGTTCCCCTCCACCACCACCATATCTCCTGGGTCCACCTTCCCGTCCAGCACCTGGATGAGCCCCTCCACCTCCCGTCCCACCTGGACGGGGCGCAGGCTGGCCTGGGTGCCCACGACGACGAATACGGCGTGGCCCCGCTCCCGGCTCAGGAGGGCATCCTTGGGGATGAGGACGGCCCGCCTGGCCTCCCCGTACTGGATGGCCACGCGGGCGAACATGCCGCTCTTGATCTGGAAATCAGGGGTGTTGGTCAGCTCCACCTTCACGGGGAAGTTGCGGCTGGCGGTGTCGGCCTGGGGGATGATGGCGCTCACCCTCCCCCGGAAGACCTGGCCCGGGAGCGCGTCCAGGAGCACTCGGGCCGGGTCCCCCACGCGGAGGAAGCGGATGTGCCTCTCGGCGACCCCGATGCGCGCGTGGACGCGGTCGATGGCGATGAGGTCAGCCACTCTGCCCCCGCGCTCCACCCACTGCCCCACCTCGACGTGCTTGCGGGCCACGAACCCCGTGACGGGCGCCCGGATGGTGGTCTTGCGCAGGTCGTCTCGGATCCGCGCCACCCGGGCCCGCGCCCGCTCCACCTCGGCGCGGGCGGCGGCGATGGTCTCCGCGCGCTCGCCGGCCTCGGCGAGGCGCAACTGCTGCTTGGCCCGCTCGTACTGGCTCTTGCTCGCGAGGTAGTTGCTCTTCGCGCGGTCGTAGCTGGAGCGGTCGAGGATGGCCTTGTTGAAGAGGTTCTCAGCCCGGCGCAGCTCGTTGCGGTCGCGCTCCATGAGGGCGCGCTTCTCCTCGAGCTGGGCCCGCAGGGCCGCCACCTCCTCGGGACGGGAGCCCGCCTTGAGGCGCTTCCACTCCTCGGTCGCCCGCCGCAGGGCCGCCCGCGCCTCGGCCAGCTCGATGCGCAGGGCGCTGCCGCCGAGCTGGGCCAGGGCGGTCTTGCCCCGGACCACCCGGTCGCCCTCCTCCACCCCGGCCTGCCGCACGAGGCCCGCCACCTCGGCGCTCACCGTGGTCTGGAGGGCGGGCTCGACGGTGCCCACCGCGGTGACCTCCCCCCGGAGGAGGCGGCTCACTGCCGGCTGGACGACCACGAGAGGGGCCCGGTAGGGCTGCGTCTGCCCCTCGGCCCTTGCCCCCGAGAGGAGGGTGGCGAGGATGAGGGCGACCGCAGCGCGCCCGGCACCAAACGCAGTGGGGAGCCGAAAAACACAGCTCCCCCCGAGGGGGCGCGGACCATCTTTCCGGTTGTCCGGGGCTATTTTCACCACCGGCCGCCCTCGGGCCTCCGCCCCCTCACAGAGATGAGGCGACGCCCAGCCGCCTGCCCTCCTTGCGCTCGAGGGGAGCTTCCGGTTCGACGCGCCCCGTCAGGTTCTGGCGGATACGCTCCAGGGTGCGCAGGCACTGAGCGATCTCCTCCTCGCCGACCCCCTGCCGGGCGGTGGCGTTGATGTCCAGGGCGCACTCCCGCATCAGGGGCCAGAGCTCCTTAGCCTTCGGGCCGAAGAAGATGCGCTTGGCCCGGCGGTCGGAGGGGCTGGCCCTCCGCTCCACCCACCCGGCCGCCTCCATCCGGTCCAGCAGGCGCGCCAGGGATGGACCCTCGACTCGGAGCAGGTCGGCGAGCTCGGCCTGGATGAGGCCCTCCCCCCAGTGGATGAGGCTCAGGACAACCACGAATTGGGGCAGGGTGATGCCGTGGGCGGCCAGCTCCTGGCTCAACGCCTTCTGGTAGGTGCGGGCGGTCATGTGGACGTGGTATCCGATGCTGCGATTGAAGTCGTAGCTGAGCTCCACCATCCTGCCCCCCGCGAGCGGAAGCTGCCGGGACGCGACGTCTTAGGTAGCAATACTAATAATTAGCCTTGTTGTCAATGCCGCGGGCGGGGCCCCACGAGACCCGGCGAGGAGTCGGATCTTGCGGGACCCGATGAAGGTGGATACCCACCTCCTCCCCAGGCCCTCGGACCCTGCGCGCCGGTATGGGGCCTGCTCTCTTGCCACCCTCACTTGTGGCGCGGAAGCTCATCCCGAGAGGAGTGGAACATCCTCATTCCCGGACGCAGGATGCGCTCGCCCTTGACCACCATGTAGTCCGGTCCGTAGCGGATGACGGAGGTCATGGTGGGGTGGCGGCAAGTGCGCGCGTAGATGAGGTTCTCCTGACCCCCTCGGGGGAGATAGAGCTCGGCGTCTTCCGGCGTGAGTTCCACCTCGATGTGGCAGTCCGCAAATCCGCACTCGCAACGAACCCTCATCGCGTCCTCCCACGGGGCGCCGCTCCTTGCCTCGCCTGGTTGAGGCCCCCGGGATCGCCCGTCTATCGGCAGCCCGGCTCCGGCTCGCGGCGCCGGGCCGCTGGGAGGGGGAGCGGCCCAATTCGAACGGAAAACCATCCTATCCCATCCCCCCCTCGCTTCAAACCCTCCCCCCGTTGCTCCCCTCGGAGGCTTCTTGCTATAGGTGGAGGGAGGGGTTGGAGGGCTCTCAGTGCGCGTTTCGAATTCGGGGTAGGGGCCATGGGCAGGATGTCGGCGGGCTATGCGGTGGTCGAGGCGCTCGCGGCCCAGGGGGTGCGCCACGTGATGGGGCTTGTGGGCTCGTGCGTGGTGGAGATCCTGGACGGGATGTACGGCCGCGAGGACATGAGTTTCCTGAGCGTGCGCCACGAGCAGGCGGCCGCCATGATGGCCGACGGCTTTGCCCGGGTCTCGGGGGCGCCGGCGGTGTGCATGGCCACCAACGGGCCGGGCGCTTGCAACCTCCTCACCGGGGTGGGCAACGCCCACCTGGCCCAGTCTCCCGTCGTCGTCCTCACGGGCGCCCCCACGCTCCGGGATCAGGGCCGGGAGTCCATCCAGGAGCTGGACCAGGTCTCCCTCTTCCGGCCCATCACGAAATGGTCGGTCCAGGTGAAGTGTCCGGAGCGGGTGGCGGACACCATCCGGGAGGCCTTCCAGGTGGCCCGGGCGGGGATGCCGGGTCCCGTCCACGTGGACCTCCCCCGCGACATCCTGATCGAAGAGGTGGACTTCGTCCCCGCCCCCTCGGAGGGGGGCGCGGATGCGGCGCCCGGAGCGGACCCGGAGGCGATGGAGCGAGCGGCGGAGCTGCTCGCCTCGGCCCAGCGCCCCTTCATCATCGCAGGGGGCGGGGTGCTCTGGTGCGAGGCGGTCGGGGCGCTGGCAGGGGTGGCGGAGCGTCTCGGGGCCCCGGTGGGGACGGCCACCGGGCGCAACGACGCCTTCCCCTCCCGCCATCCGCTGGCCGTCGGGCCGGTGGGCCGGGGGGCTTTGCCCGAGGCGGTTTCTCTCCTGCGGGAGGCCGACGTGGTGCTCGCGGCGGGCACGCGCCTTGCCCACAGCACCACGCTCTTCAACCCGCAGTTCTTCGGCCCCGGCGTCCGGCTCGTCCACTTGGCGCTCGAGCCGCGCACCATCGGCCGCAACTACCCCGTCGCGGTGGGGATCGTGGCGGACATCCGGCGGGGGCTCGGGGCTTTGCGCGACGCCCTCGCCTCGCGCAAGCCGACGGCCAAGCCCCACCTCGGCTCCCGCCTCGCCGCCCTGCGGGAGGCCCGCGAGCGGCGACTCGGGGAGGGGGCGCGGATGGGCGGGGTGCCCATCAAGCCCCAGAGGTTCTACGCCGAGCTGGCGCGCCAACTGCCCGAGGAGGCCATCGTCGCCCTGGACGTGGGGAGCGCTTGCCACTACGCCTACGGCCTCCTCTCCTTCCAGCGGCCCCGGACCTTCCTCACGAGCCAGGACCTCGCCTGCATCGGGTTCGGCTTCCCGGCCGCGCTGGGGGCGAAGCTCGCCCGGCCCGACCGCCCCGTGGTGTGCGTCACAGGGGACGGGGGTTTCCTCTGTAACGGAGCCGAGCTGGAGACGGCCGTCCGCTTGAAGCTTCCCGTCATCACCTTCATCCTGAACAACTTCAACTACGGCTCCGAGCGGGCCTACCAGAAGTTCTTCTACGGGGGACGCTACGTGGGGGACGCCATCGGGAACCCCCCCTTCGACGACTACGCCCGGGTCTTCGGGGCCAGGGGCCTCCGGGTGGAGGAGCCGGGTGAGCTGGCCGGAGTGGTGGCGGAGGCCCTCCGTCAGCCGGAGCCCGCATTGGTGGACATCCTCTGCGACCCCGACGAGTTGCCCGAGCCCCGGCGCAAAGACGTTGTGCGCCCCCGCGGGCGCTCTTGAACCCCTTTGGATGAAGATGGCGGCGGGGTATAATTGCGCCGATAATCCCCAGGGGGAGGGCCGACCGGCGAAGGGAGCGGGTGCCCGGTGGGCCGGGCGAGCGACTCGCGCCGGCGGTGGGGGCGAAGGTCGAGGTCACCGGTGGGCACGCCGATCGCTCGGCCTTTGGGTGGCCCTTCTGCTGGCCGCAGGAGTGCCCTGGGCCCGGGCGGTGGAAGAGAGCCCGGTCGGGTTCACCGCCCCCAATATGTACGCTGCCCGGTTTGTGGGTCTGGTGCGGCGCGACCTCGCCGACCGCATCCCGGGCAAGGAGACCCTCTTTAAGCAGTACGTGGACGAGTTAGATTTCCAGTTCGAGACCATGTCCATCTTCGGCCACGTCTTCGGCTACAACATAGACCTGGACGGCCGTTTCCCCTACGACCTGACGCTCCTGGACCGCGACTGCGACGGGATCTTCGAGACCAAGGTGGACCACCGGGTGGACAGGGATGTGGAGATGACCATCCCGGAGTGCGTCTTCGCGCTCGACCCCCGGCTGCGCAGCTCGGCCCGGTGAAGCCCCGCGAAGTAAAAGACGGCCCGATGGTGCCCGCGAGGAGCGATCCCATGCGAATGCTGGCGGTGCTGACGGTGGTGGTGTGGTCCCTGGCGGCCCCCGGGGCAGAGGGGGGGCTCAAGGTGGGGGGCGCCCCGATGGAGGAGGTGCGGGTCCAGAGGGTCGTGGTGGACCCCCGCACCGACCAGCCCATCGTGGTGCTGCAGGACCTGAGGGGGGAGCGGGTGCTCCCCATCTGGGTGGGGGTGTTCGAGGCGAACGCCATCGCCCTCGAGATGCGCCACATCACCACCCCCCGCCCCATGACCCACGACCTCATCAAGAACATCCTGGGGGAGCTCAAGGCCCGGGTGAAACGGGTGATCATCGCCTCCCTCCGTGAGAACACGTACTACGCGCGGATCAAATTGGAGGCCCAGGGCCGGGAGCTCATGCTGGACAGCCGGCCCTCGGACGCCATCGCCCTCGCCCTGCGGGCCAAGGCGCCCATCTTCGCCGCCGCAACGCTGCTGATCAGCCCCGGCAAGTTGGCTCCGGGCCCCGCGAAGGCAGCCGCCCTCTCGCGCCTCGGCCTCCGGGTGCAGGAGTTGACGGCCGCCCTCGCAGGGCACTTCCAGGCGAAGCCGGGCGAGGGGGTGCTCGTGGCCGATGTGCGCGCGGGAAGTCCCGCCGCCCGGCAGGGGATGCGTCGGGGCGACATCATCCGCCAGGTGGGCAGCAAACAGGTCCAGGACGTCGAGAGCTTGGCCCGCGCCCTGGCCGAGGTCCCGCAGGGAGGGGTGGTCGCCCTCCAGGTGCTCCGGGGCCGGGAGGTGCTCTCCCTCCGCCTGCGGGTGGGCGCACCCCCGGCGGGGAAGGAGACCACGCCCGGGCGAGGGGCCCCGCCGGCGAAGCTCCCGGGGGACACGCCTTGAGCCGGGTGCTCTTCGTGTGCACGGGAAATCTCTGCCGCAGCCCCATGGCGGCGGCGCTGCTCGAGAAGCTCGCGAGACGGGACGGGTTGCGAGGGGTTGAGGTAGATTCGGCCGGGACCCACGCGCTGCCGGGCGCGCCTCCTCCGCCCGAGGCGGTGGAGGTGGCGGGCCAGGTGGGGGTGGACCTCAAGGCCCACAGGGCGGGGCCCCTCACCGAGGAGCTGGTGGAGTGGGCGGACCGGATCCTGGTGATGGAACCCGCCCACGCCGATTACGTGGAAACCCACCACCCCGGGGCGGCCCGGAAGGTGGAGTTCCTCGCGACCTACAAGCCCATCCCCGAGCCCCAGGGGAGTGTGGGGGACCCCATAGGCCAGCCGCTCTATTGCTACCGACTGTGCTTCGGGGAGCTGATGGAGGCGGTCCAGGGGCTCGTGAGGGAACTGAAGAAATCCCGGGGGCCCCGAGGCGCCCCGGCCCGGCGGGGGTGATGTCATGGCCTGGGAGATCGGACCCCAGGACGCGCTCATTGTGGTGGATGTGCAGCGGGATTTCTGCCCGGGGGGCGCTCTGGCGGTCCCCGACGGAGACCAGGTGGTAGAGCCCATCAACCGGCTCCTCGCCCGCGGGGGCTGGTTCGTGGTGGCGACCCGCGACGAGCATCCGCCCGACCATATCTCCTTCAAGGACCGCGGCGGCCCCTGGCCGCCTCACTGCGTGAAGGGGAGGCCGGGGTGGGAGTTCCACCCGGACCTGGGTGTGGGCCGGGTGGACCTGGTGGTGGCGAAAGGCACCCGGCCCGATGCCGAGGCTTATTCGGGCTTCCAGGGCACCGATCTCGCCCGGCAGCTCGCCGAGCGCTCTATCCGCCGCGTGTTCGTCTGCGGCCTTGCAACCGACTATTGCGTCCGGGCCACCGCGCTGGATGCGCGGGCGGCGGGCCTCGAAGTGGTCGTCGTGGAGGATGCCATCCGGGGCGTTGAGGTCCATCCGGGCGATTGTGCGAAGGCGCGCGAGGAGATGAGCCGGGCCGGTTGCGGGTTCGCCACCTCCCGGGAGCTCTAGCCCCCGGAGATCTGCGGGCTGCGGACCCGAAGCGGCCGCGGCGAGAGCCGCCTTGGGGCGGTCCTCGGAGGTGGCCGTGCCCCCCCTCACCGTCCAGGTCCCCGCCACCGTCACCAACCTGGGACCCGGGTTCGACGTCCTGGGGGTCGCCCTCACCCTCTACAACCAGGTCGAACTGGAGGAGCTACCCTGGGGGCTCTCCATCCAGGTGGAGGGCGAGGGAGAGAAGGAGCTCCCCCAGGACGAGACCAACATCGCCTACCAGGCCGTCCGGGAGGCCTATCGCCGCGCCGGCAGGGAGCTCCCGGGCCTCTGGATGAAGCAGCGAAACCACATCCCCCTGGCCCGCGGGCTGGGGAGCAGTGCCGCCGCCCGGGTGGCGGGCCTCGTGGGGGCCAACGAGATGATGGGGAGGCCCCTCTCTGAGGAGGATCTCCTCGCCATGGCGGCGGCCATGGAGGGCCACCCCGACAACGTTCTTCCCGCCCTCAAGGGGGGCCTCTGCGTGGCGGCACTCGCGGAGGGGGGCCAGGTGCGCTACGCCCAGGCCCCCCTGAGCGCGCGCTTCCAGTTCGTCCTGGCGATCCCCGGCTTTTCGGTTGAGACCGAGCGGGCGCGGGCGGTTCTCCCCCGGGAGGTGCCACTCGCCGCGAGTGTGTTCAATCTCCAGCGCTTGGGCCTGCTGCTGGGGGCCCTGGGCGAGGGGCGGG
>JBHIBR010000035.1:0-10368 GCA_046759145.1 Nitrospinota bacterium
CAACTGGCCCGGGAACGCCCCTCCGACGGCTCCCTGACCCCGCGGCCATCCCCCAGGAGCTTGGATGAAACGAGACGCAGAGCCTTGGAAGGTGCTAGCTAGCGGAGTGCGGCGCGATGGGCCTCGGGGCATCCTCTCGGGGGTTTTCCTTCAAAGATCCCAAAAACCCGGCCACAGTATATCTCCACTTTGTGAAAAAACCCAAACTCTGCGCCCCTCGCCCTCCCTTCGCTCTTGGCTCTCCTCCGTCACATCGCGGAGAGTGCGGGGATGGCTGTGCAGACACATCCCTCCCAAGATTTTTCTAAGCCTACCGTATCACTTTGTTGCCAAAAGGGAAACCCGGAAACGGGCCTTTGGCATCTGGCCCCGATCTCGTTGCGGAGGTGGGCCTCCCTCACTAGGATTTGGTGTTGGTTCAACCCTCCGGCGTGGGCGCGTGGGGCCCTGTGACCATCGTCTCCGGGGAGGAGAGGGTCCGGGTGCGCTCTTCTCTGTCCTTTTCGGAGGAGGCAACGATGGAGCAGGCCGTTGCGGCCGAGGGCGGGGCGCTCTCGGTCCGGCTCAACCCCGGGGTCCTTCGCGTCGAGGTCTGATCCCCAACGCCCTGCCCCCAAAAACCTTCGGCGAGTTGCTTGGTCATCCTTCTGCGTGGCGCACGGGCCCGGAGGGCTCCTCTATCCTCGCCCTAGCCCGCGGCCCAAAGCCCGGGCCCAGGCGGGCCCCAGGATGGCCCCGGCCACCCCGAGCGGCACCCCCGCCAGGACGTCCACCACGTAGTGGTAGCGCGTGTAGACGGTGGAGAGGAGCAGGCCCGTCACCGCGGGGATGAGCCAAGGGAGCTCCCGCCGGTCCACTCTCGCCGCGAGCCCCACCACCGCCACCGCGATGGCCGCATGGCCCGAAGGGAAGGCATCTCGCTTGATCCCCTCCAGGTAGGTGATCGTGGAGCGGATCCAGGGGGTGAGCCAACCCTCCAGCGGAAGGCTCTGGAAGGAGGTCAGGGTGTGGGAGGGTCCGATGGCGGGGACCAGGAAGTAGCCCGCGTAGGAGGCGAAGAAGACCAGCACCAGGCTGAAGGCCGCCTGGTCGAAGGCCGCCTGGTCACCCCGCCGCCAGAGGCGGATGGCGAGGAGGAGCGGCATCGGGTAGTAGGTCACATAAGCCAGGTGCATGAGGTCGGTCAGGAAGGGCGTGGTGAGCCGCTCCAGCCACACGGTGGGGTGGACCCCGAAAAGCCACAGGTCCGCCCGGATGAGGAGTGGGTCCAGGTCGCGGGGGTTCACGTGGGGGATGAGGGACTTCAGGCTGTCGAACACCAGGAGGACGACGGGGACGGGGTAGAAGGCGTGAAAGAGGCGGAGGAGTCGGCCCCGGGGGTCCAGCGCGATGAGGGCGACCAGGCCGGCCAGCAGCGCCGCGTACTCGAAGGGAAGCCACGGGGCCCCGGGCGGAGGGGGGAGGGCCAGGACCAGGAGCGCCAGGAGGAAGGCGCCGCAGAGCAGGTCGGCAGGTCGGATGCGGGCGAGCCAGGGGGGAGATGACATCGAGGGCCGCTTCAGCAGGCGCGCTCGTAGAGCCGGTGCCTTTTGACCAGGGCGCCGCCGAGGCCCTCGGCGACACGGATGACCTCGGCGTTGTCCTCCAGCATCCAGGAAGCCTCCGCCTGCCGGAAGCCCCGGGCGCGGGCTGCCCTCCACAGCTCAAGCAGGAGGCGGACCTCCACGCCCCGTCGGCGCCAGGGCGCGACGACGCCCAGGGCCAAGAGCCGGAGGCCGTCCACGCGCCGCCGGTAGTAGAGGAATTTCAGGAGTCCAAGGGGGCCCATACGCCCGCCGAGCCTGGCCAACACCTGGTTGTAGTCCGGCAGCGCCAGGGCGAAGGCCACAGGTTCCCCCTCCGCCTCTGCGAACAAGGTGAGCTCCGGGTCGATGAGGGGCCTGAGCCGCCTGGCCATCCAGCGGATCTCCTCCTCGGTCATGGGGACGAAACCCCAGTTGGCCTCCCAGGCCCGGTTGTAGACCTTCCGGATCAGGGAGACCTCTCGGTCGAAACGCCCGAGCTCCACCGGGCGGATGGAGAGCGCCGGGTGCCGCTTGCTCAGGACCGCCTCCAGCCGGGCCAGGCGCGGGGGCGCCTCGGCAGACACGGGCGCCCGGAAGCTCAGGAGGTCCATCGCCTTGGCGAAACCCGCCCCCTCGAGCAGGGCGGGGTAGTAGGGGAGGGTGTAGGGCATCATGAAGGTGGGCGGCGAGTCGTGTCCCTCCACCAGGATCCCGCACTCCTCGTTCATCGACGGATTCACGGGCCCCCGGATGCGCCCCATCCCGCGCGCCCGCAGCCACCGGGCGGCCCGGTCCAGGAGCCCGTTGGCCTCCCCTTGCCTGTTTGCGCATTCGAAGAAGCCGAAAAAGCCCGTCGCGTCCTGGTGGCGCTCCAGGTGGAGACGGTCGATGAAGGCCGCGATCCTCCCCACCGCCTCGCCCCGCCGGCGGGCGAGGAAAAGCGCCCGCTCCGCGTGGCGGAAGAAAGGGTTCTCGTCGGAGAGGACCCGGCGCACCTCCGCCCGCAGGGGGGGGATCCAATGGGGGTGCCCCCGGTAGAGCCGCTCGGGCAGGAGGGTGAACTCCCGGAGGTCCCGCCGGCTTGTGACCTCCTGGACGGCCGACTCACCGGTCACGGCCCGGGTGCCAGTCGGAGAGGATCTCCTCGAAGGCCCCGAGGACGCAATCCAGCTGGGCCTCGGTGTGGGTGGACATGTAGCTCGTGCGCAACCGGACGGCTCCGGTCGGGGCCGCCGAGCCCAGGATGGCGTTGGCGAAGACCCCCTTGCGGTGCAGCATGCGCCAGAACTGGAGGACCTCGGCGTCACTATCGAAGATGACCGGGATGATGGGCGTCTCGCTCTTCCCCGTGTTGAGCCCCAGGCGGTCGAACCCCTCTTTCATCTTCCGGGTGTGCTCCCAGAGGCGGGCCCGCCGCTCCGGCTCCCGCTCGACGATGTCCACGGCCGCCGATGCGGCCCCCACGCAGGCAGGCACGAGGCTCGCGGAGAAGATGAAAGGGCGGGCGTGGTGCCGGATGTAGTGGGCGACCGACTCCGAGGTGGCGATGAAGCCGCCGATGGCCGCCAGGCTCTTGGAGTAGGTCCCCATGATGATGTCCACCTCGGCCTCCAGGCCGAAGTGCTCGGCCGTCCCGCGGCCGCCGGCCCCCAGGACGCCGATGCCGTGGGCGTCGTCCACCATGAGGCGGGCTCCGTAGCGCTGGCACAGGCGCATGATGTTGGGCAGGTCCGTGATGTCTCCCTCCATGGAGAAGACCCCGTCCACCACCACCAGCTTCCCCTGGGTCCCGCAGGTCCGGAGGGTCGACTCCAGGTGGTCCATGTCGTTGTGGCGGAAGCGCTTGACCTGGCCGTACGAGAGGCGGCAGCCGTCCACGATGGAGGCGTGGTCCATCTTGTCCACGATGACGGTGTCGCCCCGGCCCACCAGGGCGGAGATCGCCCCCAGGTTGGTCAGGAAGCCGGTGGGGAAGATGACGGCCGCCTCCTTGCGGAAGAAGGAGGCGAGCTTCCGCTCCAGTTCCTCGTGGATGGCCAGGGTTCCGTTAAGAGGGCGGGCGCCGGCGCAGCTGGTGCCGTACTTTTCCACGGCCGCCATCGCCGCCTCCTTGACCTGGGGATGGCTGGCGAGGCCCAGGTAGTTGTTGGAGCCGATCATGATCATCCGCCTGCCATCGACGATCACTTCCGGTTCCTGGGCCGAGGTGAGGACTCGGTAGTACGGGTAAAGGCCTGCCGCGATCAGGTCCCGCGCACTGGTGAACTCTTGGCACTTGGAGAAGAGGTCCATGGCTCTCTCCTCGGAACCTAGATCCATCCGTGCTGCCGGTACCACCCCACTGTCTCTCGAAAGCCATCGGCGAGGGTCCGCGTGACGCGGAAGCCCAGCTCCCGGATGGCTTTGGAAACGTCGCACACCCAGTCTCGACAGAGTATCTCCTCGGCCTTCTGACGGCTCAGGTGGAAGGCGCGCCCTGTGAGTCGGCCGACTCCCTCGCTCAATGCCCCTGCCAGTCGGAGGAGGGGGGGAGGGATGGGCACGGCCACACCCCCACCGAGAGCCGTCCGGGTGGCCTCCACGATGTCGGCCTCGGCATAGGGCGCGGGGTCGGCCACGTGGAAGACCTCCCCGCTCGCACCGGGGTGTTCGGCCATCAGGACGAGTGCGCGGGCCAGGTCCGCCGCGTAGATGAGGCTCAGGTGGCCGCCGCGCCGGAAGACCGGAATGACCCCTCGGGCGGCGCAGGCGAAGTAGAGTCGAGTGGCCCGGTCCCGGGGACCGTAGACGGTGGGGGGGCGGACGATAGCGGTGGGGAGCGCGTCGCTGGCGGCCAGGACGGCCGCCTCGGCCTCGGCCTTGGAGCGGCCGTAGGCGCTGACCGGGCGCAGGGGCTCCTCCTCCTTGAGCGGGTGGCCGTCCTGACTCGGCCCGAGGGCGGCCAGGCTCGAGACGTGGACAAACCGCCGGAGGCCGCTTCCCGCGCGCCGGGCCCCTCCCAGCATATTCACGGTCCCCCCCACGTTCACCCGGTGAAACTCCTCTGGTTCCCAGCCTCTGACCCTTCCGGCGAGGTGGATGATGACCTCCACCCCGGCCGCCGCCCTCTCGAGGCTCGCCGGGTCCAGGCAGTCGCCGTAGGCGGCTTCGACCGGCAGGCCGTCCAGCCAGGGGCTTCCCCCCCGAGGACGGAACAGGCAGCGGACGCGGTATCCACGGGCCAGAAACGCCTCCGCGACATGGCTCCCCACAAAGCCTGTTGCTCCTGTCACAAGGGCGGTGGGTGCGCCCACGAGGCTATCCCCATTCGGCTGGGGCGGGTTTCCCAACCTTGGCTCGGCTTCTGCGGGGATGGGGATCGAAGCTGGCGTCCACAGAAGTCCCCTCTCACCTCCGGGAGGTACCCCAAAGGCCGCCCCGCCGCTGCCTCCTTGGCACAAGGCCAATTTGCCCTGCAATTTAACATCTGCCGCGTCCCATTGGAACGCTTAGTTTCACGGAAAAAGGGCCGGGAGAGGCTGGGGGGGCTTTCTGCCCTCAGGCCGGCCGGTTTGCCCAGGCCATGAGATGCGGGCGCTCGCGGCGAATGCAATCGCCCCCGGAAGGGGAAGGAGAGTTCGGGACTCGGGCTAGCCGCCTTCTGAACAGGTCCAGATACATGTGAGACGCCCCCGGTAGGGGGGTAGAGTGCGAGGGGCCCAAGGAGAGGAGGCCCCTCGATGCGGGTGAGAGGATGGGAGGGAGCCCTCCTGCGGGCAGGAGGGCTGGGGGTGGAGCTCTCCCCCCGGGCGAGAGAGCGGCTTCAGGCCTTGAGCCTGTGGAGGGAGACGGGGGACGTGGGGTTGGTCTCGCGCACCTTCGGGCTGAGCCGGGCGACGCTCTATCGCTGGCGGGCGCGGTTTGAGCCGATGGACCTCAGCACGCTGGAAGAGCGCTCCCGGCGTCCCCGACGGGTGCGGAGGCCCCAGTGGAGCCCCGAGCTCGCGGAGGGGGTGTTGCGCCTTCGGCGGCAGTACCCCCGCTGGGGGAAGATGAAGCTGGCTGTGCTGCTGGAGCGCGAGGGGCTCGCCGCCTCGCCCTCCACGGTGGGCCGCATCCTGCGCTATCTCAAAGGCCGGGGGCGCCTCGGGGAGCCCAGGCTCCGTCGCGTGAGCGCCCAGAGGCGGCGCCCCCCGCGCCCCTACGCCACCCGCAAGCCCCGCGACTACCAGCCGGCCCGACCGGGCGACCTGGTCCAGGTGGACACCCTCGACCTCAGGCCCCTGCCAGGGGTCACCCTCAAGCAGTTCACCGCCCGCGATGTGGCCTCGCGCTGGGACGTGCTGGAGGCCTTCGGCCGGGCCTCGGCGCACTGCGCCCGCAAGTTCCTCGACACCCTCCAGGCCCGCGCCCCTTTCCCCATCCGGGCCATCCAGGTGGATGGAGGTGGGGAGTTCCGGGCCGAGTTCGAGGCCGAGTGCGCCCGCAAGGGGATCCGCCTCTTCGAGCTCCCGCCCCGCTCGCCCAAGCTCAACGGGGCCGTCGAGCGCGCCCAGCGGACCCACGCCGAGGAGTTCTACGAGGTCGAGGACCTCCCCTGGACCCTTCGCGAGCTCAACGCCCGGCTGCGCCAGTGGGAGCATACCTACAACCATCACCGCCCCCACCAGGCCCTGGGCTACCTGACACCGGCCGAGGCCCTTGCTAAACTCCAAGCACAGGCCTCTCCGTCTCACATGTCATGAACCAGTACAGGGGCTTGACAAGGGCGGGGCGATCCCGTTCAATGCCCCCGCCAGCACTGGCATTGGCGGGCCGGTGCGGAGGCCTCAGTTGGTGTGCAGTAGAGAGGAGGTGAGAGGAGTTGCCAGAAGGTGTCGTGAAGTGGTTCAACGATGCGAAAGGGTTCGGATTCATCGTGCAGGAAGCAGGTGAGGATGTCTTTGTGCATTTCTCTGCTATCCAGGGCGATGGGTTCAAGTCGCTGGACGAGGGTCAGCGGGTGCGCTTCGACATCGTCCGCGGACCCAAGGGCCTGCAAGCGGCAAACGTTGTGAAGATCTGAATAGGGCCAAAAGGAGGAGGGCGGGGAGGTGTATCCCTCCCCTGGCCTTTCTCTTTGACGGCGCCCTATGCCACTAGACCCCCTCTAGGAGAACCTTTGCGGCCCGGTGGCCGCTCCGGGCCGCACTCTCGAGGGTGGCGGGGAGCCGAGTGTCCGTCCAGTCGCCCGCGAGGAAAAGCCCTCGCAGCGGCGTGACCGGCCCCGGCCGGAAGCGCCCCTCCCCCACCGCGTTGCCCCAGGTAGCCTCCCGCTCACGGACCACGCAGGCCCCCTCCAGTGAGAACGGCACGGCGAGGCCGAGCGCCCGGGCCAGCTCTCTCCGTGCCTCTTCGGCCAGCTCCTCGTTGCCCCGGGCGAGGTGTCCCGCGGCCGTGCTGGCAAGGAGCGCCCAAGGGCCGCTCCCCCGCCCGCCCAACCTTCCCGCGTCGAAGAGCCAGTGGAACTGACCCCCCACGAGGGCGGTGAAGGGGGGTGCTTCCAGCCTCTCTTTCGGCCAGAGGTAGACGCTCACGATGGGAGAGGGGCTGAGGCGGGAGAGACCCGCAAAGAAGGGCTCCCCACCGCGGGCCCCTCCGGGAAGGAGAGAGAAGAGAGCAGGAGGGGGAAGGGCGGCAAGCGTCGCCCCCGCCTCCGCGCGGGAGCCATCCCCGAGGATGGCCCCCCGGACCTCCCCCCCCTCCAGCCAGAGCGTCCGGGCGGCCGCCCCTGTCCGTACCCTTCCCCCTCCCCCCCGCGACTCCACGAAACGCCGCGCCCGCTCGCCCAGCAGCTCTCCCAGGGGCGCCCGGGCGAAACCAAGCGCCGCCCCCCTTCCCCCTTCCCGAAACGCCTCCTGGAGCGTCCGGGCGAGGAGCTTCCCATCCGCCCGCTCGGGCGTCTCGTTCAAGACGGCCTGAACGAGGGGATCCCAAAACCACCGGCGGGGGCCTCCTCCCTGGCCAAGTCGCGCGAGCAGAGCCCCGGCGCTCTCCCCCTCGGGGAGGGCGGGATCCCTCAGCAGACGGCGAAGCCCGCGCACCAGCCGCCAACGGTCCACAAGAGAGGGCCCCGCCCAGCGCAGCACTCTCCAGGCGAGGTCCAGGGGATTGGCCGAAGGGCCGAACTCCAGCAGAGAGCTCCTCCCGCCCGCCTCCAGGAAGGGGACCCGCAAGGCGGGCTGGAACTCTACCTCCCCCTCCGCACCCACGCGGGAGAGGAAGCGGCGGAGCTCGCGGTAGCAGGCCATCAGGAGATGGGGGCCGTTGTCCACGGGCTCCCCCATCCCGCGATGGAAGAAGGAGCTCGCGCGGCCCCCCAACCGGGGCCTCTTCTCCACCACCGTGACGGGGACGCCCGCCTCGGCCAGAGCGGCCGCGGCGGAGAGGCCGGCTACCCCTCCGCCCAGGATGAGGACGCTCTTCCTCACGGGGGCCCCGGTCAGCGCCCCTCGGCGGCTTCGCCCCGGGCGAAGCGACAGCGCGCCCACGCACCCAGGGCGAGGGAGAGCTTCCGGAGGGGCGAGAGGGAGAGCCTCTTCTCACCGCAGCGGAAGCCCTCCCTCTCCATCCGGCGCAGCAGCTCGCGATAGATGGCGGCCATGACTTCCGCCGGGAAGAGGGCGCGCCGCGCTTCGGGGGGCAGAAGCTCCCGCGCCCTGTCGTAGAAGGAATGGGCGCGTGCGGCCTCGAAGGCCAGGAGCTCCCGGAGGGGGCCCCCCGGGAGGCTCACCCGGACCTCCTCTTCCTGAACACCGAACTGCTCCAGGTCCTCGAGGGGGAGGTAGAGGCGGCCCCGGAGGGCATCCGCCCGGAGGTCGCGCAGGATGTTGGTGAGCTGGAGGGCCACGCCCAGGTAGAGGGCGTAGCTCTTGGCCCGCGGAGTCGGGCAGCCGAAGACGTGCACGCAGATGAGGCCCACCGCGGAGCCCACCTGGTGGCAGTAGGTCTGCAGTTCCTCGAACGTGGGGAAGCGGCGGGCCTCCAGGTCGCTTGTGACGCCCTCGCAGAGATCGAGGAAGTAGCGGAGCGGGATGCTGAATGCCCCCGCCGCCCAGGCGAGTTCCCGGAGGACGGGGTCACGCTGCTCCACTTCCAGCAGGCTCTCGAGGGCGGCACGCCAGCTCTCCAGCCGCCCCCGCCGCTCCTCCAGGGGGCCCGCCCCATCCGCCAGGTCATCCACCCGCCGACAGAAGGCGTAGACCGCGTAGAGCCCCCGCCGCTGCCGGGGGCGGAGGGCCGGAAAGGCGGCGAGGAAGTTGGACCCGCTGGCCCGGGTGAGGCGCCGGCAGAACTGGCGGGCCGAGTGGTGGGGGTCACGCAGGTCGGGATGCCGCGCGAGGCGCCCAGGCGGCAGCAACGCCGCACCCAGCATGCGCACTCGGTCCCAGCCCCTCAAGCGCGGCCGCCCGCGGAACACCTCGTAGCCCGACCCCTCCACCCGGTCCAGAGCAGCCATCCCCCCGCGCCAGATGGCCCGCACTTCGCAGCCCAGGCGTCCCCGCAGCTTGGCCAGCAGGGGGAGTCCACGGGCGAAGAACGTCCGCGTGCGGGCCACTTCCCAGCACATGAGCGCGCGGAACTCCTCCGTCGCGCGCCCGGCTTGGAGCTGGGCCTCCTCCACGCCGAAGCGCTCCAGGTCTTCCTGGGGGAGGTAGATGCGCCCCCTTCGGAGGTCGGACGCCACGTCCTGCCAGAGGTTCGCCAGCTGGAGGGCGGTGCAGATGGCGTCCGAGGTGCGGTGGCACTCGGGGTCGCGCACCCCGTGCAGGAGGAGGACGAGACGCCCCACCGGGTTGGCCGAACGCCGGCAGTAGTCCAGGAGCTCCTCGAAGCTCGCATAGCGGCCCTTGGTCACGTCCTGGCGGAAGGCGGAGAGGAGGTCGCGGAAGAGTTCAGGGGGGAGGACAAAGCGGCGGATGGTGTCGCCCAGGGCGAGGAAAACAGGGTGGTCCGCCTCCCCCATCAGGCACCGCTCCAGGCGGGCGCCCCACTGCGCAAGGCGTTCGAGACGCGCGCGCTCGGGCGAGGTCGGGCCTGCCGAGGGGGGGCCGAGCTCGTCCCCCGCCAGTGCGGAGAGCCCCTCGTCCGCGAAATCGTCCGCCGCGCGAGCGAAGGCGTAGATAGCCCACATGTGGGGGCGGAGTTTGCGGGGCAGCAACCAGGAGCCTACGGGGAAGTTCTCGTAGTGGCGGGAGGCCACCCGGCGACAGCGCTCGTAGGCGGCGGCCAGGCTCTCCCCTGCGGCCCGGTTTTGCACGATGGAGACAGGTCCCCCCGGGATCACGCCCGCTCCTCCGCCGCCAGGGCGCGCACCAGGGGGGCGTCCGCAGGGAGGAAGGAAAACCCCAACAGCTCCCCCGGCCGCGCCCAGCGGTGGGCTGCAACTCCAAGGTCGCGGGCCTGACCCCGGCGGAGAGCGCATTCATAGAAGGAGAGCTGGACACTCAGGTGGAGATAGGCGTGCTCGGTCTGCCAGAGGAGGGGCCCCACCTCCACCTCAAGGCCGAGCTCCTCGCGGACCTCTCGCCGCAGGCAGCGCTCGGGCTCCTCCCCGGGCTCCACCTTGCCGCCCGGGAATTCCCACAGGCCCCCGAAGGGGCCTCCGGGCGGCCGCTGGCAGATGAGGATCCGACCCCCTCGGCGGACGATGGCTGCCACCACGTGGACCCTCTCTTCCGCCCCCGAGGTGTGCTTCCGGGCGCGCATACGGCACCCTCTTCTCCCGGGCCTCGTTCCGGGCGGCGGCATCTTATCTCCCCGCGGCGCTCCGGCGCAAGGGGTT
>JBHIBR010000036.1:0-10368 GCA_046759145.1 Nitrospinota bacterium
GACCAGGGGCACGAAAGCGGGGAAGATGGGGAGGTTCGTCCAGTCCCGGTCGCAGCTCGAGGAAAACACCAGCGCCTTCGCCGGCCCCACCGTGTGCTCCACCAGCAGAGGGGTATCATCGTCCAGGGCGAGGAGTATGCGGCCCCGGCCTCCGGTGCTTCCCATCGGGATGTATCCTTCGACCCGGGCGCGGTCGAGGGCGAGGGCGCCCTGCTTGCTCAACGCCCGCAGGATGGGGTGATCGAGCTGGACCTCCCGCACGCGCGCGGGCCGGGCGGGCGGGCGTCGGACGGCCGGGCCCATCCGTGCGGGCAGCAAGCGCGGGGCTGCCTCCAGGAGTTCCCGGTTGTATGTCTCTGGGTCCACCCACTCGCCCAGGGCGAGGAAAACGCCCTTCCCGGCCGCCAAGAATTGCCCCACTGCTTGCCGCACAGGGGGGGGCCAGTCGGACACGTTGCAGAGAAGGGCTACGTCAAAGTCCTCCCACCTCACCCCGCCCAGGCCGTGGCCCGAGACCACCGAGAGGACGAAGGGGGAAGGGGTGCCCGCCGCCCGCAGGGCGTGAAGGACGTAGAAAGTCTCGCTCAGGGCCAGGGAGGTGCGCGGGTCACCATCCACCAAGAGAACCCGCACCTTCTCCCCCGCCTTGCCAGCCAAGAAGCGGCGGTCATCCTCGGGCAGTCTGTCCCCGGCGAGCTCCACCCAACCCCCCACCGGTCCCGGCCGCTCCGGGGTGAGGGAGAAGGCCACCCTGCGGACCTCCCGGGGAGCGAGATCCACCCGCCTCTCCGCCCGCACCCTCCCCTCGGCGTGGAGGCGCACGCGCAGGGCCCGGAGGGGCCGGTTGGAGTGGTTCACCACCTCGGCTTCCACCCCGGCGGCCACCCCCGTCGTGAGGGCCTCCCCCAGCCAGCGCACCGCCCGCACCGAGGCGTTGGGCGCCTGCTCCCCCGCCCCCACGTGGACCACCCGGAGGGAGAGCTGGGGGTCAAAGCGCTGGATGGAGCGGAGGTCGAAGTGGGCCCAATCGCTGCGGGCGAGGTCGCTGATGAGGATGAGCTCCTTCTGGTAGGCGGGGCCCGCGAGGGCTTCGTAGGCCCGGGCGAAGGCGGCCAGGAGATCGCCCGCGCCCGCGGAGAGCCGCACCGAGTCCACTCGCGCAAGCGCCCTCTCCGGAGGCTCGCCCTCGCGAGGCCACCCCTCGGGCGAGGAGGCCGTCCCCAGCACCAGGACCCGGTCCTGTGGGCCCAGACCCTTGAGGAGGGTCTGGGCGGCCCTCCGGGCGAGCTCGAAGCGCGTCCCCCCCTCCTGGCGGTAGCCCATGCTGAGAGAGTTGTCCAGGAGGAGGGCCACGGTGAGGGGAGCCCAGCGGCTTCCCGCCATCGAGCCGCGCGTCACCAGGAAGGGGTGGGCCACGAGCGCGATGAAACTCGCCACCGCCCCCAGGCGCAGCAGCAGCAGGAGCAGGTTCTTGAGGCGGTGGCGGCGGGCGATGCGCCGACGGGAGAGGAGGATGAAGCGCACGGCCGGGAAGCGTACCAGCCGCACCCTCCGCCGGCGGATGAGGTGGATGAGGATGGGGATCCCCAAGGCCACGAGGCCCGCCAGGAGCGCGGGGTAGAGAAAGGAGATGCCCACGTCGCGCCCTCAGGCCACCGCCTTCCGCCAGGCGAGGTAGCGCACCAGGCCGCGGTCCAGGGGGACGGAGGTGTCCAGGAGCACGTAATCCACCTGGTGCTCCCGGCAGGCCTTCCGGTAGGTTTCCACGAACCGCCTCACTGCCAAGTGGTAAGTCTCGCGGATGACCTCGGGCTCCACCGTGACGCGCTGGAGCGTCTCCAGGTCTTCGAAGCGCGTGAGCTCTTCGAAGGGGAAGTGCAGCTCGGCCGGGTCCAGGATGTGGAAGACGATGACGTCGTTTCCCTTGAGGCGGAAGAGCTGGAGGGCGCGGAGCAGCGGCTCCGGCTCGGCCAGGAGGTCGGAGGCCACCACCACGAGCCCCCGCCGCCGGAGGGCGGCCGCCAGCTCCCCCAGGGCCTCGGCGAGCCCTGTCTGGCCCCGTGGCCGCTGGCGCTCCAGGGCGTCCAGAAGTTCCAGCAGGTGGCGGCGGGTGGCCTTGGGCGGGATGCGCCGCCCCACCGTCCCGGCGCACGTCAGGAGGCCCACGGCGTCTTGCTGGCGCAGCGCCAGGTAGGCCAGGGCCGCCGTCAGATAACAGGCGTAGTCCCACTTCGTGATGCCCTCCGAGGCGTAGTCCATGGAGGCGCTGGCATCCACCACCAGGTGAGCGCGGAGGTTGGTCTCCTCCTCATACTCCTTGATGAGGTAGCGGTCGAACCTCCCGAAGGCCTTCCAGTCGATGTGGCGGATCTCGTCCCCGGGCGAATAGGCGCGGTGCTCCTCGAACTCCACGCTGAAGCCCCGGGCGCGGCTCCGGTGGACGCCGCTCATGAGCCCCTCCACCACCCAGCGGGCCTTGAGGGGGAGGGTGGCGATGCGGGCTATCAGATGGGGGTCGAAGTAGCTCTGGCCGGGCGGGGCTGGCACTTTCTCTCTCCTCCGCCTTTCTGCGGTGTGCCGCTCAGTCCGCCTCCCGCGGGGGCTCCACGGTGCGCAGCAGGCGCGCGATGACCTCCGGGGCGCCCACCCCCTCCGCCTGGGCCTTGAAGTTCACCAGGATGCGGTGGCGCAGCACGGGGGCGGCCAGGGCCCGGATGTCCTCGATGGCCACGGCGTAGCGCCCGTCCAGCACCGCCCGGGCGCGGCCGCCCAGCACCAGGTACTGGGAGGACCGGGGCCCCGCCCCCCACTCCACCCACTCCCGCGCGAAGTCGGGTGCCGAGGGGTCTCCGGGGCGGCTCGCTCGGGCGAGGGAGACGGCGTACTCCACCACGTAGGGCGCGGCCGGGACGCGCCGCACGAGGCCTTGGAGCTCCAGGATCTGCGCCGCGTCCATCACCTTCTGGAGGCTCGGCCGGTAGGTGGAGGTGGTCTGGGCCACGATCTGCGCCTCCTCCTCCGGAGAGGGGTAGTCCACCCCGATGTGAAACATGAAGCGGTCGAGCTGGGCCTCGGGCAGGGGGTAGGTCCCCTCCTGCTCGATGGGGTTCTGTGTGGCGAGGACAAAGAAGGGGAGGTCCAAGGGGTAGGTCGTCCCCCCCGCCGTCACCTTGTACTCCTGCATTGACTGGAGGAGCGCCGCCTGGGTCTTGGGAGGCGTGCGGTTGATCTCGTCGGCCAGGAGGATGTGGGTGAAGATGGGCCCCTTGAGGAAGCGGAAGGCGCGCCGCCCGGTGCTCGTCTCCTCGAGGATGTCCGTGCCCGTGATGTCGGAGGGCATGAGGTCCGGGGTGAACTGGATGCGGTTGAACTCGAGCTGGAGCACCTGGGCCAGGGTGCTGATGAGGAGCGTCTTCGCCAGGCCCGGCACCCCCACCAGCAAGCAGTGGCCCTTGGCGAAGAGGGCGATGAGGGCGAGGTCGATGACCTCCTCCTGGCCCACGATGACCTTGCGGACCTCCTCGCGGATGGCACGGCTTCTTCGGCCGATCTCCTCGGCCGCCTGAAGGTCGCGTTCGGCAGGGGGTGCGGTGCTCATGGATGTGCAACCTCAGTTCTGTCGGAGGAGCCGGCGGCCGATGCGTGCCTCCCGCCGGCTGCGGACCTCCTCCCCGAGCTGGCGGTAGACCCGAGCCAGCTCCAGGTGCGCGCGGGGGTCAAAGGGGTTGAGCTCAATGGCTTCCTCCCAGGCGGCCCGCGCCCCCCTGAGGTCTCCCGCGCGGGCGTGGGCGTAGCCCAGGTGGACATAGGTGGTGACATAGTCGGGGTCGAGGGCCTTGGCGCGCCGCAGGTGTTCGAGCGCCTCGCGGCTGCGCCGCAGCGAGAGGAGGGAGACGCCGAGCTTGTTGAGGATGACAGCCGAGTGGGGGTCCTCCCGGAGGGCCCGCCGGTACTCGATGGCGGCGGCCCGCAGGCGGCCCCGCGCCCGCAGCCGGTCACCCAGCGCGGCCCGCCGGCGCGCCACCTCGGATTGGATGGCCTTGAGTTCCCAAGCCTTTTCGCCCACTGGGCCGCCCCGCCGCACCCGGAGCTGGCGCACCCGCACCCCCTTCCTCTCGCTCAACCCCTTGCGGGCAAGGAAGGCCCGCCAGCCCTTCTCGAACTGCTCGAAGGAGAGCCCGAGGACGGAGCGGAGGGCCTCCTCCGCCCCCCGCTCCTTCCCCCGGGCCATGTGCTGGATGATGCGCCGGAGGGTCGGCGTCCCCCCGCGCTCCAGGATGAACTCCAACGCCGTGGCCGCCTCGGCGTAAGCCTGGTGCACCTCGGCCGCGCTGTCGAGGTAGATGAGAGAGGGTTCCATACGCCGGAAGCCCACAAAGCCGCCCTCCCGCGTCGCCCGCGCCAGCAAGGCCTCCGCGGCGGGGTTCAGGTAGGGAAGGCCCGTCCCCTTCCAGTGGGCTTCGGCGAACTTCGCCAGGCCCTCGTGGAACCAGATGGGCGCCCGGTTGTGGCTCATCTTCGTAAGGACGAAGTGGATGTACTCGTGGCTGAGCGTGTCGAGCCAGCGGTAGCCGAGGATCAGGCTCCGGGGGGAGAGGACCATCACCTTGTGGAACTTGGCGACCCCGACGGCGCCCGTGACCTCGATGTCGCGCAGCGACAGGGTGGAGGCACGGTTGAAGGCGGTTGCGTCGGGAAACACCTCGACGCGCACCCTCTCCCGGGGGCGGAATCCCAGCAGCTTCGCCATTGCCCTCTGGGCGGCCTCGAGGGCCTCGAGGGCGTAAGGGGCGAGGATGCCGTCGCGAGGCTCATCCAGGTAGAGGGCGAAGTGCTCACTCTCGTATCGCTTGAGCGGGCCGGCCGCCGCCCGGGTCTGCTGCACGAGGAGCCGCAGGGCGAGCCACCGCTCGTCGGCGGGCTTGAGGGAGAGGGCCCGCTCGATGCGCTTCTGGGCCTCCCCGTATCGCCCCTCAAGGAAAGCGAGCCGGGCGGCCAGGGCCGGGGCGGCCGGGTTCGGGCGCCGGGCCTCGAGCAGGGGGGAGAGGAGCTTCCCCGCCTCTTCGAGACGCCACTGGTCCAGGAGCTCCTCCACCTCCCCAAGGGGCTCCGCCGCCGAAGCGAACGGCGGCGCGGGGAAGGTGAGGAGGAAGGCGAGGAGAGCGCCTGCCGCCGCGCGGGCCCAGCGGGCCCCGTGCGGGTTACTTCGTGATGCTCTCAAAGTATCGCTCGATGCGCTCCCGGTAATCGGAAGGAGCGCCCTCCCGGAGGGCCTCCATAATGGCCTCCCGGAACCCCGGAGGCACGCGGAACTCCTCCTTCCCGGGCAGCCGGAACTCTCGCCGCTCGAAGCCGAGGGCTCCCTCCTCCCCTTGGGTGGCGGGGAAATCGTCCACCCCGGGTTGGGGAATCAGCCTTCCCCAGGGGAGCCAGCGCCTTGCGCCGTAGAAGGCCGGTCCCCGCTGGGGGCCCAGCACAGCCCGCTGGGCCATCTGCCGGAGGGCCTGCCCGATCGACTGCTGACTTTGCAGGAGCCGCTCGAGGGCCGTCCGTTCGGGGGGGAGCGCCCGCCGGGCGCTCTGTGCCCCCAGTTCCTTCTTGGCCTCCCCCATGGCCTGGGCGGCCCCTTCGATGCCCTTCGCTATCTTGGGGTCCAGGTTGGGGAAGAGCTGCATCAGGCGCTCCAGGGTCCGGTGGAATTCGCGCGTTCTGCCCTCCAGGGCGGCCTGGCGGCGGTGCAGCTCCGTAAGGCCTCGCAGCTCCTCGGGCCCGGCCAACCGGTCGGTCTCCGAGGGGAGCTTCCCCAAGCGCTCCCCCCACCGCTCGAGTTCGGCCCGCTCCTCGGGCAGGAGTTTCTCCCTCATCGCCTCGCGGAGCCTGCCGAAGGAGGCCCGGAGCTCTTTCCGCCGCTTTGCGTCCGGCGGGGCACCCCCCTCCCGGAGAGCCTTCCGCAGCCCCTCGGCCGGAGGCTGAGCCGGTTGCTCCTTCCTCTTTTTCAGCTCCGCCAGCAGGCGCGAGAGGGAGCTCTCCAGTTCCGCCAGTTCCTCTTTCCATCTCTTCTCCTGGCGGACGCGGAGCTTCCGCTCCACAGCCTCGGTCTGCCGCAGGATGGCGTCCTGCTCCCGGACGAGGGCGGCCAGTTCGCCCCCCGAGCGATTCATCCCCTGGCGCATCCGGCTCAAGGCCGAGCGCAGGGAGCTCCACCGCGCGTTCTGGAGCGCCGCCATCATCGCCCGCAACTGCCCGAGGAGCTGGCGCATCGCCTGGAGAGCTGCGCGGATATCCCCCCGCTGGAGGTGGCGGCGGACAGCGCCCAGGGCGCTCCGCATATCCTGGAACGGGAGGTTCCGGAGGGCGGGGTTGTTGATGAAGTCGTCGGGCATCTTCGAAGCGAGCTGGCCGAGGGAGCGCATGGCGGAGCGCAGGAGCTGCTCCAGCTTCGCCAGCTCCTTGAGCGCGGCCTGCCGCGCCGCCGGGGAGGCTCCCTTCTGCAAGCGCTCGAGGGAACGGAGAAGCTCGCGCTGGCTGCGGCTGAGCTCCGCCAGGGTGTCCTGGAGGCGCTCCGCCTGGAGGCCTTTGTAGAGGTCTTCGCTGAGGGTGGCGAGCCGCTCAAGCTCGGAGGCGGTTTCCTCGCGGGCCCGGCTGCG
This sequence comes from Nitrospinota bacterium, assembly GCA_046759145.1. GTDB lineage: Bacteria > UBA8248 > UBA8248 > UBA8248 > JBHIBR01 > JBHIBR01. Next base: position 6,648 of record JBHIBR010000036.1, read on the forward strand.
CGCCTCCGGGGTAGGGGCCCGGGCGGCTTTTTCCAGGAGCTCATCCCGCGTGTAGGCGAGGTTGCGCCGCAGCGCCTCTAGGTCCATCCGCAGGGCGGTCTCGGAGGGACGCCCCGGCCGGAGGCGCGCGATCGCCCGGTCCACCTTCTGAAGGAGGCGATCCGCCTTTTGGCGCAGCGAGGGTGGCTTGGCCCGGCCTTTCGCCGCGGGGGCGGGCGTCCGCGGCCCTGCAGGCCTGGGGGCAGCGCTCGAGGTTCTCTCCTGGGGCTCGTAGTCGCGCTCGAGATAGTCGCCGAGCAGTTCCAGGAGCCCCTCCGAGAGCTCCCGGAGCTGGGCGGCCATCTCCCTCCGGGCTGCCCGGCGGTCGGGGAAGCGGATGCGGTAGAGAGGCGAGTAGCCGGTCTTGGGGCCGCTGATGGTGTCGTTGTCCACCGCCGCCAGGCGGTAGTGGACCACCGCTCCCGGCGCCAGGCCCATGGTCGCCAGGTCCCAGAGCTGGTGGCCGCGGGCGAGGCGCCGCTCCGGTTTCCCTTCCCAGAGCCTGATGCGCCGCCAGCGCCCGGACCCCACCCGGAACTCCAGGTCCACCGCCCGCAGGCCGTAGTCGTCCCGGGCCTCGTACTCCACGCGGACGGTGGCTTCCTCCTCGAGGGTGAGGTCCCGCCCGGGGGCGAGGACCCGCACCCAGGGGTGCTGGTCGGACACCAGCTGGATGCGGTAGCGGATGGGGTCGGGGTTGGAGTAGCCGAGCTCATCCTTCACCTGGATGTGATACTCCCCCGGCTGCAAGAGCACGAGCTGGCCCTGGAGGGAGACCCCCTTCTGGATCCGCATGGGGATCTGCCAGCCGGTGTCCAGAACGATTTTCCCCTCGGTCACGGGCTTCGTGGCCCTCGAGGCCACCTCCACTCGCGATCCCTTGAGGCCCTGGATGTCGCCCTTCCCCTTCACCACGCGGGGCGGGAGCCCGGTATAGGCGGGCGCGTAGTAAGTCAGGCGCAGCTCTCCCACCTCGGGCGGAGCCACCACCCGCGCCCGGCCCACGGCCGAAGCGAAGCCATCGGCCGCCGCCTGAAAGCTGAACGAGGAGAGCGGGTTCTCGACGACGTGGCGGAACCGCCCCTCCCCCTTTGGCGCCATCTCAGCGGAGCCCGGGGGCGCGCCCTCGGGCGTGAGCCGCAGCTCCACCCGCTCCGGGACCCGCCCGCTCGCCCGGACCTCGACCGCGAGGGGCTCCCCCCGCAGGAGGGTGACCTGCCGGGGCTCGATGCTCAGGCGGACCTCCCGGGGAGGGATCAGGGCGAAGGCGTTCCGCAGCAGGTACCACGAGCGCGGCCCGGCCGAGGGGTCGAGGAAGAGGACGCCCGCCGCGGCGGCGAGCAGCACCACCACCGTGGCGCCCAGACGGCGGGCCCGCTCCGCCGAGACCACCGCCCGGGGCTCGATGCCCCCCAGCTCCCTCCGCGTCTGGCGCACCAGGGCGTGGACGAGGGCCTCGGAGATGTCCCTGCGCTTCTCCGGCCGTTCCAACTGGGGGTAGAGCTGGAGGGAGTTGATGAGGTTGTTCATCAGGCGGGGATCGCGAGCCTCCACGGCGAGGGCGGCCGAGCTGCGGGGCACGCGCCGCAGGAGGGGGAGGAGGCCCACAGCCAACGCCGCCGCCCCGATGGCGCCCGAGAGGACCAAGTAGAGAAGGGCACTGTAGGGAAAGCTCGACTGGAAGGCCGCCGCGCCCAGGCCCAGCAGGAAGATCACCTCGGTCGCCAGCAGCAGGAGGAGGAGCGCCTCGGCGAGCTGAAAGGCGCGCAGCCGCAGCACCACCCGATCGAGAAAACGTACTATCCAGCGATGGTCTTGTTGGCTCATGGCGCTCCTCCCGCCGGGGAAGACGCCCGCCCGGAACACTCCCTCCCGCGCCGACGCGCCTCCGCCCGATCCCGGCTAGAATGGACGCCCCGGCGGCGGAAGTCCATAGGGATCCCCCTTCTCCTCAGCGGACCCACCCGCGGTGACGGAGCACCACCACTTCCATCTCCCGGGGGAGGCTCTCCCGGCTCACCCGCAGGGTGTCCCCCTCCACCCAGCGCACCCGCGGGAGCCCCCGGAGGAATTCCCTCAGGGTGAGCTCTTGCTCCCAGAAATGCATCGGGATGGCGATGCGGGCGCGCCTTCCGCTCACGCGAGACCCCAAAGCCGCCGGAGCGTCCACTCAAAGGTGAGCAGCAGGATGATGGCGAGAGCGCCGAACGGCGTGCTCCAGAGCCGCACCTGGCGTTCTTCGATCACCTGGGTGGGAAGCCGCGCCTCGACCGCCCGGGCGATGGATTCGACGGCCTTCTCATCCGCGCGCTCGGCGGGGAAGAAGACCCCTCCTGTAGCCCTGGCCGCCTCTCGAAGGAACTGCCACCGGGGGAGGCCTACCTCGCTCTCGAGGGCTTCGGGCGCCACGGCGAAGGCGCGGCTCTGGCGCCCCAGGAGTTTTCCACCCAGATGGGCCTCGGCCACCACCCGGTGGAGGCCATCGGCCTGGGGGCGGAAGGTGGCGCGGAATTCCTTGGCGGCGGGCTCATAGCGGGCTTCCAGGGGGAGGCGCTGGCCCTGGGGGCCGACCAGCTCCACCCGCACCGCGGCCCCGCGGGCGGGACGGTAGCTGTTGTCGAGCACCTGGAGGCGGATGGTGAAGGGGTCCTGCCAGCGCTTGCGGACCCCACCCTCCAGCACCAGCACCTGCCCCATGCCGGGCTCGTTCACCAGCCAGCGCACCATCTGCCGCACGAGCTGCAAGTGGAGGCGGTTGCCCCCCCGCTTGCCCACGAGGGCAAAATTCCACCGCCAGAGGTCGTCCGTGAGCAGGGCCAGGGTCCTCCCCTGCTCGTAGCGGCCCACGACGAGCAGGGGACGCTGGCCCTTTTCCCCCGCGGTCAGCAGGACCTCCCCCTGGGGCGCCGCGGTCTCTTCGTTCACCCCTTCGATAGGAGGGAGCCCTCTCCACAGCCGACGGTTCTCCTCAGAGTCCTGGGCGAGGCGGGTGATGGGGTGGGCCTCGCCTACGGGCGTGAGGTGCGCCTTGAGGAGCACCCCCCGGCGGTAACCTCCCCTCGCGGAGACCGCCACCGGGAGCACCTCGGCCAGGGGGGATTCCATATAGCCTCCCGCACCGAAGGCGTGCCTGCCGCCGATCATGGCGAAGCCGCCGCCCTTCTCCACATAGCTCTTCACCTGGTCCAGGTAGAGCCAGCTGAAGTAGTGGCGGTAGGTGAAGTTGTCGAAGATGACGAGGTCGAAGTTCTTGAGCTCCCGGAGGAAGATGGTCTCCAGGGGGAAGGGGATGAGGCTCAGCTCGTGGGATGCCGCCCCCGGGTCGTCGGAGGGGCTGCGGAGGAAGATGAGCGAGACCAGGTCCACCACCGGGTCCTGCTTGAGGGCCATCCGGAGGAAGCGGTAGTTCCACGAGGGCGCCCCCGAGAGGGCGAGGACGCGGATCTTGTCCCGGCGCACCTCGAGGACTTGCTCCTTGCGGTTGTTGTGGAGGAGGTGCTCGTCCGCCTGGGGGGGGGTGGAGACGCTGAGCCGGAAGCTGCCCACTTCCGAGGGGACGAACCGAAAGGAGAGCACCTTCCGGAAGGGCTGGCGGTCCACGTCCACCGCCTGCGTGGCCAGCACCTGCCCCTCCAGGGCCAGCACCACGGGGAGGTTCTTCCCCGTGTAGCCCCGCACTTCG